>CAZVAN010000001.1:0-57741 GCA_964625245.1 uncultured Candidatus Saccharibacteria bacterium
TTATCCCTCACTTTGGGGTACGTTCCTACGCGTTACTCAGCCGTCCGCCGCTCGTGTACTTTCACACATCATTCAACTTATGTTTACTAGCCAGTAAACATCGGTGCGGACAGTATTTCTTTTGAGAGAAACTTATCCGGTTAAATAATCTGTGAAAGCCTTACCGCTCGACTTGCATGTATTAGGCACGCCGCCAGCGTTCATCCTGAGCCAGGATCAAACTCTCCAAAAAAGAATCTGATTTAAAACTTCAGACTTGAACTGACGTTGATTTGCACTACCTAGTTTTCAATGAACATTTCAGGGAGGTTACGCTCAAATGCCAACCGTTATGTCTTATCCAGTGTCTCAGAAATATGGAGACACGTTAAAAGAGCACCCTAAAATCTACATATCATGGTAGCGCATAGTGGATCGCTTTGCAACGCCTTATATTACGATACCCGCGTTCGGCTCGGGCGCTGTACAGCTCTGCTGATGACTTCAGAAAACTTATCTCGCTAATGAAGGGTCAGAAGCTTGCTTATGAGCATCCTTGTACAGCTCTACTACTTCGGGTTGGACCTCGCCAAATTGGTCTATGAGGTCGCGAGCTCCTTGCAATATACCGGACTTAATCTTATCGGGGTCAGTCCCAAGGTTAGTTAAACCAGACTCCGGCGGCCACAAAATACCTATGTCAACGTTGTTTTGTTTTTGAATCCATTCCAGCGATGCGCGAAGCTGATTCTTGGCACTTAAGAACTTCTCCATCGTACCGATTGAGGCTACGCTAGATACAGAACCAGCCGCCTTCAGAATATTGGAAAAGATGATTTCGCCAGGGGTAACTTCGAGCGATTCCATGCGCATAAAGGGAGTATTTGGCAGTATTAATATATCGTCGGGGTGCAATTCATCAATGATCTTTTGAATAGGCATCGGATCAAAAGCGCCATCTATATAACGACCGCCATTAACCTCTATGGCTTCATTGTAAACCAGCGGAGCAGACATTGAAGCATGCACAGCAGCCGCCATATTAGGCTTAGCTGTTTTTGCGTTAATAAGCTTAGCCTCATAGGTCTCAGGGTCGGTCGCAACAACATAAAGCTCGGTTGGGGATTGCTCTACGGCCTTAAAGTCTACACTCTTTTCGCCGTGTGAGGCAGCATCAATAATATAACCGACATCCATAATCTGTTTAACTCGCTTAAAGTCGATGAAATTTTTGGTTGTAGCTTCGTTGTACCATATATCACCGCCAACACGGCTCTGTTCAGGACCGCCAAGGAAATATGTAGCTGGTCCGGCTCCGCCCGAAATACCCACCACAGCATCAAAGGCATTACCTAACCCAATTTCGTGCAGACCAATAGTTTGACCCACTGCATAGGGGCTTTTCATGCCACCGCCCATAATTAGCATCACTACCTTCCTCTTTTGAGCTTCATGATTGCTGGGATCACGTTTTTCTAACAGATGCTTCATCACCACTTGGAGATTTTCTTGCCAGGCCAGATATTCGGGATCTTTTTTCAGATCAAAGTACTCATCATCGTGCAGAGCTTCAGCATGCGCAAAATCGACTGCCGTGGGCGGACTTTCCCAACGATCACCCCTTTTCCAGTCAATGATCTTTTGGATTCGGCTGCGAGCCTGATATTTTTCGGCTAGATTCCTAAAACGTTGCTGATGAAACTCAAACTCGGCTGGTGGTTTTTGGTCGTGGTGGCCCTCGGTAGCAATCGAACCAAGTTCTTTCGTAGTGGATTCCGGCACGTTTGTTTGAACAGGTTCCGTAGATTCTTCGACTCGCATTTTTTTGATTTCTATTTTTATTTAACTAGCCAAAGTTTACCACAAAAGATGTGAAAAGTCAACCTAGAGTACCCTAGTTTGTGGGTTCTGCGATCTCCTTGAGAAGCCTGATATCATCAGAGATTATTCCGTCCGCCCCAGACTTTAGGGCATTAGTGATAGCCAGCGGCGTATTAGTTGTCCAGATAAGCACCTTAATATTGTGAGAATGAAGTAAATCAACCATCGCTCGGCTGACATGTGAGTGATGAAGGTGAACTCCATCGATATTCTTGGCTCTTCCCTCTTTTAGCATATCCAGATTCTTATTGGTAAGCCTAATGCCACGCCCGACAATAACCGCTGCTGTTACTTTATATGGCTCCAGTAACTTCAGCAGACGCTGCAGGCGCCTATAGTTAAATGAGTTGACGCACACTCTGTCCAATACCCGTAGACGTTTTAAGAGTTCTGCTAGCGGCTCCACGACTTCATCGGTTTTAGGGTCAATAAAAAATCTCATTTTAGGCTGAGCTTTTAAGATATCTTCAAGGAGAGGAACTTTTTCGCCTCCAACACTAACATGCTCTAAAATTTTCTGAAATGACATTCGCTGTATAACTGGACGCGAGGGACGTCCTTTCTTGAAAAAACTATCCAGTTTATTTTTTGAACCGTGCAGGGCGACAACTTTACCATCGCTGCTTAAAACTACATCCGTTTCACCATATTCATATCCGAGTTTCGAGGCAGCGCTAAAAGCCGCCAGAGTATTTTCCTTACTTACTCCAGCAGCATCTCCACCGCGGTGAGCGATTAGTATAGGCTTCTCAGCCCCCCAGAAATTAGGCTTCTTGAACGGCTGGTTCGGCTGCAACTTCTTCTTCATCTTCATCAACAACTTCAGATTTATCCAGTAGGGCTAACGATACGACACTGTCGCCGTCGTTTAGGCGCATAATACGCACGCCTTGGGTTGCTCGGCCAAGCTCCGGAATGTTGGCCAGGCCGAGACGAATGGTCTGACCTTGAGCTGAAATAATAATTACTTCTTGGTCGTTACCAATTAGCGTTTTAACGCCTACGAGTTGGCCCGTTTTCTTATTTACAACAGCAGAGCGAATACCGACACCACCGCGTTTATGGGCTGTAAATTGGCTGACTTTAGTTCGTTTTCCGTAGCCATATTCACTAATTACAAAGATTGATGAATCTTTTTCTACAATATCCATACCTATTACATAGTCACCTGTGCGCAGACGAATCCCTCGTACGCCTCTACTAGTGCGGCCCATTGGGCGGGCATCCTTTTCATGGAAGCGAATGGCTTGGCCTTGTGAGGTCGAAATGATAACTTCATTCTCGCCGCTAGTCATCCTTATCCACTTAAGTTCATCGCCCTCATCAAGACGAATGGCTATCAAACCTGTTTGTCGTACGTTTTGATATTGCTCAAAAGGTGTTTTCTTGACTACGCCCTTGACCGTACACATCAATAAGTGCCCGGTTTGAGGGCCTTTGCTAACGTTTATAACAGATGAAACCACTTCTTCCGGCTGGAGTTGTAGTAAATTAACCAACGCTACTCCCTTAGCGTTTAAGCCAACAGCTGGAACCTCGTAGGTTTTAATACGGAAAACCCGGCCCTTATTGGTAAAGAATAGTAGAAAATCATGAGTTGAGGCATTCACAACGTGCTCTATGGCGTCTTCCTCGCGAGTGGCCATGCCCCTCCTACCCTTACCACCGCGGCCCTGACGCTTATAGTCGGCCAGAGAAGTGCGCTTAATGTAGTTGGCTGATGTAAGCGTTACAGCCACTTGCTCATCCGGCACCAAATCTTCATCACTTAGCCTGCCTAGTTCTTGAGGAATGATTTTGGTGCGTCGTTCGTCACCAAACTGTTTTTTCATCTCCTCAAGTTCGTCTTTAATAATTTTTAAAATTTTCTTCTCGTCGGCTAGAATAGTTTCTAATTTTCCAATTATTTTAAGAAGTTCAGCAAGCTCGTCCTCTATCTTCTTACGCTCCAACCCGGCTAGAGTACGGAGTTGCATTGCCAAAATTGCCCGTGCCTGAATTTCAGTAAGTTTAAACTTCTTTATAAGATTTTCCTGAGCTTCCTCTGTAGTCTGGCTAGCTCGAATTGTGGCTATGACTTCGTCAATGTGATCAAGTGCCGTCTTCAGACCTTCGAGAATATGAGCTCGCTCCCGAGCTTTTCGCAGTTCAAACTCAGTTCGCTTACGGACCACTACTTGGCGGTGTTTTATGTACTCTACCAGAATGTCTTGAAGACCAAGCACCCTTGGTTGTATGCCGTCAATCAAGGCCAGCATATTGTAGTGAAAGGCTGTTTGAAGCGGTGTAAGTTTATAAAGTTGGTTGAGTAACTTCTTAGGATAGGCGTCTTTTTTGAGGTCTACCACAATTCGAACGCTACCACGGGAACTCTCGTCACGAAGATCATTTATGCCAGATATCTTTTTATCACGGACCAGGTCAGCTATCTTCTCGACCAAGCCTGCTTTATTCACAGCGTATGGTATTTCAGTAATAACGATACGATGGCGACCCTTAGCGGTTTCTTCGATATCGGCTACACCACGAACAACTACACCCCCGCGACCAGTAGCAAATGCGGTGCGGATAGATTCTTTACCATAAACTACGGCGCCCGTCGGAAAATCTGGTCCCTTAACGTGCTGCATCAGATCGTCTAGTGTAGCCTCAGGATTATCTATTTGGGTAATAGTAGCATCTATCAGTTCGGTCAAGTTGTGGGGTGGTATATTGGTGGCCATTCCAACTGCAATGCCAACCTGACCATTGAGTAGTAGGTTGGGCAGTTTGGCTGGCAAAACTTCCGGTTCCTGCTGAGAGCCATCGAAGTTATCACGAAAAGGCACCGTTTCTTTATCTATATCCTCAAGCAGTGCTTCGCTGGGTTTAGTCATGCGGGCTTCGGTGTAGCGATAGGCGGCTGCCGGATCGCCGTCCATGCTACCAAAGTTACCCTGGCCGTCTACAAGTGGATAGCGCGTAGCGAAGGGTTGAGCCAGGCGGACCATGGCGTCATAGATAGCCGTGTCGCCGTGCGGATGGTATTTACCCATGACGTCACCGACAATCTGGGCACTCTTAGAGTGTTTGCTACCGCTTCTAAGGTTATTCTTGTCCATGACGTACAAAATACGTCGGTGGACTGGTTTGAGGCCATCTCGGACATCTGGAAGCGCCCGAGCCACAATAACGCTCATTGAGTACTGGAGGTAGCTAGTCTCCATCTCTTCCTCAACTGAACGTGTGAGCACGGTCTTAGAGTGTTTGCCTATTGTGGGCAGGAGGCCTTTGCTTCTATCGTCCATACCTAGATGTCCAGATCCTTGGCAAACTTGGCCCTTGATTGAATAAAGTTTTTGCGCATCTCTACCTCTGTCCCCATCAGTTTGCTAAAGATGGCATCAGCCTTTTCAGCATCCTCAATCTTCACTTGCATCAATACCCGATTGGCTGGATCCATGGTAGTATCCCATAATTGCTCAGCATCCATCTCTCCCAAGCCCTTATAGCGCTGGACGCTGACGCCGGCCTGCTTGATGCGGTCTTCGTCATCATTTATTTTTAGGCCCTTGGTTTTACGCTCTTCGATGATTTTGTCGATTATATCGTCCCTCTCTTCATCCGTATATGCATACTGCTTCTTCTTGCCAGCGCTAATGGCAAAAAGCGGTGGTTGGGCTACGTAGACGTGGCCACCTTCAAGTATTGGCCGCATGTGGCGGAACAACAGTGTCATGAGAAGCGTTGTAATATGCGACCCGTCAACGTCTGCGTCAGTCATTATGATGACGCGCTCATATCTCAAGCCGGCTATATCAAACTGTTCTTCAATACCAACCCCAAGGGCCTTAATAAGATTCAATATCTCTTGGTTAGCCAACATTTTGTCCAGACGAGCTCGCTCCACATTCAGGACCTTGCCTCGCAGCGGCAGAATAGCTTGATAGAAGCTGTTGCGACCGTCTTTAGCGGAACCGCCGGCTGACTGGCCCTCTACAATAAATAGTTCAGCCTGGGAACGATCCTTGGTAGCACAATCGGCCAACTTGCCGGGCAGACTGGCACCCTCCAAAGCACCTTTTCGGATGATATTATCGCGGGCAGCGCGGGCAGCGCGGCGGGCTCTAGCCGACAGTAGTGCCTTATTGACTAGCTTGCGGGCAATAGCTGGATGCTCTTCAAAATAGTAAGAGAACCATTCGTTCATGACCTGTTCTACATAGCCGCGAACCTCTGGGTTGCCGAGTTTATTCTTGGTCTGTCCTTCGAATTGCGGATCTGGGATCTTAACAAGTATTATGGCAGTCAATCCCTCCCGACAGTCCTCGCCGGTTAGGTTCTCTTCCTTCTCTTTTAGCAGGCTGTTTTTTCGGGCATAGTCATTTATGACTCTGGTTAAGGCAGTTCTGAAGCCGGTCAGATGGGTGCCCCCGTCAGGATTATAGACATTATTAGCAAAGGCCATGACGGTCTCAGTGAAGCTATCATTGTATTGCAGAGAGACTTCAACCATGCCATCGCCAATAGCTTTCTCAACGTAAAAAATATCTTCGTCCAGAGCTTCTTTGCCACGGTTTAAATGACGTACGTAACTTTCTATACCGCCCTCAAAGTAAAAGGCGTAACTGTTGCCACTACGTTCGTCGTAAATCGAAGCTTTTACTCCTTTGGTTAAGTAGGCCTGATGACGCAGATAATTGGCCACCCAATCGTAATCAAATTCAGTTTCGTTGAAGATGGTTTCGTCCGGATAAAAGGTGATAGTCGTGCCATTCTCATCGCTTTTTTCGCCTTTACTAACTGGGGCTAGCGGCACACCCCTCTCAAATTCTTGATGCCACTTAAAGCCGTCTCTGCGGACTTCGGCGATTAATTTTGTGCTTAGAGCATTAACTACGCTCAAACCGACACCGTGCAGACCACTACTTACTTTGTAGCCACCGCTGCCAAATTTGCCACCGGCGTGTAAGACAGTTAGTACAGTCTCAAGGGTACTTTTTTTAGTTTTAGGATGCATATCAACTGGGATTCCTCGGCCATTATCTACAACCGTAACGCTTCCGTCTTCGTTGATACTGACCGAAAGCTCGTTCGCAAAACCGGCAATAACTTCGTCAATACCGTTGTCTGCCAACTCTTTAATCATGTGATGCAGGCCCTCAAAACCAGTACTACCAATATACATACCTGGCCGCTTACGGACCGGGTCTAGGCCTTCTAGGACTTGGATTTGGCTAGAATCATAACTGCTTTTTTTTTGCTTCTCACTCACTAAAAATCAACCCTCTCATAGGAACTTGTTTATCTGTTTCCACTCTGTTTTGATTATACCCGAATACCCCTTTTAAAACAACCTTTTTCGGTTGTAAAATTAGTCATATTCCTGCTAAAAATGTGCTGCAAAATTTGTTAAACGCGATACTAAAAATGGAAGTTTATTCAGCAGAGTTAAGGTCGGTATCGGGGTCAACGTGTAGTACACCGGAGTCGGCTGGGGCGGTAGTATCTTCGTCTCTGGGAATCTTAAATTCGTTTGAGTTAGCGGTAGTCGACGGCTGGATAAACTGGGACTCTGGTTTTGGCCGCTCAGTAGGATGCTGAATTGTCTGATGGCTACTTGAATTCAAAGACTGTGATGTAGAACCTCGGGCGGTCGGACTAGGCGAGATTGGGACTGAGCCGCCAGGGTTATCCTTACGCTTTTGTAGCCACTCATCTAAGAAAGAAGAAGGGTTGGCGGGACGGTTAATCGGTTTGGGACTAGCCGGTTGATTTACGGCGGTTAGGGTGGAACTCGGTCTGGCTGGAGGTAAACCGTATTTATCAAAGACGTTAGGCCCGGCAGCTGACGGCAGGCTAGGTCTACTGGGAGCGGTAGTAGCCAACCGCTTCGCTATATCAGCTCCTACGGTGGCTTTAGGACGCCCATACTTAGCTGCTGAGAGTTGTTTAAGAGCATCAGCCAATTGTTTATTGGGGCTGCCCAGCGGCGGTAATGTGGCCATACTAAATGGTTGTACTGGCACTCCTCCAATCATCATTTTGACAGCTGTGTTGGCATTGGGCAGGAACTGAAGATCGTCTATATCAAAGGTGGGAGTCATCACTTTAGTTAGTAGCTCGGCGTCACTAGTTCCCAGTCGGAAAGCTACAACTGTACCAACGTTACCGAAAACAGCGTCCCTAATTTCTTCCGACAGCTGAGTGGTAAACTGATTGGCTACAATCAGATTTAAATGATATTTCCTGGCCTGGCTCAAGATGTCAGCGAAGGAATCAGTAGAGAAATTTTGAAACTCATCAACGTATAAACAGAAGTCTCGGCGGTACTCTTCGGGGGTATCTGCCCGGCTCATAGCTGCCGCCTCAAACTTCATAACAAAAATCATACCTAGTAATTTTGAGTTGAGGTCTCCGGTCCGCCCGCGGCTAAGATTAACTAGCAAGATTTTGCCGTCATCCATAACCTCGCGAAGGTCAAAGCTGCTTTTGGCTTGGCCAATAATGTTACGCATCATCTCGTTACTCAAAAAAGCACCAAATTTACTTACAAACCAGCTGGTAACCTCACCAAATTCGTTGGAACGTTGCGAAGCCGGCATTTCCTTGCGCCAGAACTCTAACACGTTAGGATCTGTGACATATTGCAGTTTCTGCTCGACAAATGCCGGATCTCGGAACAGCTTGGGAATATCTACAAAAGTACCGCCGGCTGGGTCAGCCATAACTGCCAGAGCGGCGTTTCTGAACAAATGCTCGTAGCGCGGACCAATAATGCCTTGGTGTTGCGGATCGTATAGCTTGTATAGCATGTTTATAGACTCTTGGATTAAAAAGTCTTTTTGATCTTCGTTGTGATACTCAAACATATTCAAGCCGAGCGGATAGTCCATATCGGCCGGGCTGAAGTAAATAACGTCTTCTGTGCGCTCTTTTGGTACCATTGCTAGCAGTTTTTCAGCCGTATCGCCATGTGGATCAACAAACGCAAAACCACGGCCTTCTAGCATGTCCTGAAGGGCCAAATTTTCTAAATAGGTAGATTTACCGGTTCCTGTCTGCCCGACAACGTACATATGCCGTGCTCGGTCCTGTTCGGCCAATCTGATAGCTTTTTTGGCACCACGGAACATGTTGTAACCCAAGAGAAGGCCTTGTTCCGGAACGTTACGCGGACCATCAACCTGTTTACTGGCCTGGCGTTCAAGCTGGGAAGTCGGTATATTTTGCTGATCTGGAAAGTGGAATAGAGTAGCAATCTCGGTTACATTTAATATGTTTGCTGAGTTCTCTTGCGGAAAAAATCTTAAGATGTAAGCAGTTACGAAACTCTCAATGTCCTTAGCCGGCACAAACTTGAAGCCGTTTCGGCCTGGAGCATCAAACAGCGCAAAGGTAGCTATCATGGTATTAAGAACGGTTTGTGCCCGGTGTGAGATATTAGACGAGGCCACAACCCGAATCAAGACTTCGTAGCCTGGCTGTTTAGTTTTTTCTTCTATAGCTTGGATAATAGATTGATCGAGTGAAGAAATATCCTTGGGTTGCTCGTCCTTGTCCTTCGCGTCCGGTGGTTTGACCAGAGCCGCAAATATCTGGCCAATTGCGTTGAAGAAGCCCTCAACTCCTGCAGTTGATTTTTTGTCACCTCGCTTATTTTTGGCCTCAGTTATAGCTGCTTTACGCCAGCCTTCTGGAGCTGGACGTAGCAAGATTTGGATACCGGCACCATCTTCTTTGGTTAAAGTCGATAAAGAGTTGAGTAGCGACTGCATGGTATCGCGCTTTAAGTCCTCATAAGTGGCTATCGGGTAAGCGAACTTTTCCTTAAGGACTAGTTCCCCGCCCAGAGTACCGGTTATACGACCAACTGGACTAAAAATATTGTGTTCAGGGGACTCCTCTAGGCGAGCCGTCGGGTAAGCGCTGATAATTGCTTGCTCAACTATTCCCAGAAGAGGAACCGGCACGGCGGCGTAAAAATGGACTGCTCCTTTGATAGCTACTATTTCTAGGCCTATGTGCCGCTGACCATAAAACTTTGATTTAAAACCTTTCTGGAAAGTGCTAGCCAATATGCTATAGAGGGTTTGGGCCCTACTTATATTCTCGTTCATGACGTCACGGACATCTCGGCCATTAATGTCGGTGTCATCGCTTGGTGGAGGCAGATGGATAAGTAGCGGCACCATTTTTAAACCACGTTCGTAGTTTTTTTGTTCACGAAAAAGTTTACGGACATAGAGGTAGCCAAAAGCGCTGCCAGCTAGAACCATAACTAAAAACGAGATCAATACTACAAGCACCATCATTTGATTACCGGATCGTCAGCCTTGATCGATTTGTTGAAACGCCGATGAATGTACTCAGCTTTGACTTTGCTCATCTCATTTTTCTGTTCATATGGATCATCCTTAGTTCGTTCGATTACCGTCTTAGCCTTGTCGACCCATTCTTTTTCAATCCTATCTGTATCACTGGCTTGAGTCGAGACAACGCTTGTAGTCAAAGCCATGTCATCACCAGCTAAACCGCTAGCTATAGTCTGAGAAGGTAGAGCCATATCGGTGGCAACCTGACTGCTGACTACCGTGGATTGGGTTTGCGGACGATTTTCAGGAGACGCCGTAACGTTCTTCTCGACAGCATTATTTGCTGCCTGCTCACTGCTAGAAGTAGGGGGCGTCGCCTCAATCTGACGCTGGTTTTCACCCACATTAGGACTCATAGTCTTTATTATACTCGAGCTTTGATGCAATCAGGAGTCAAAAATTAACGACGGTAGCTAAAGTAGAAAATTGAACCCGCGAATATAAGTGTTAATACCAAAACGTCTATCAAGTTCAGCGATCCAGTACTTCTTAGCATAAAACATATGATTAAAAAGCTAACGCCTAAGATTATCCGCCGTTTAGCCTTAGAACTGGCTTCACCCCTTTGAAGAATTAGTAACGAACTAGTAAGAGTGGTCAGGAATACAAAGAGTAGTAAGAAGAATTGAATCGCCCAAACAGTGTTATTAATAGGATTTGTAAATAGAGTTAGAAAAATTATAAAAACTAAGCTACTAGCCGAGATGGTAAGAGGTAGCTTAATTTTATGTTGATGAACGCCCATGCCCACAATTGTAAACATAATGCCCTTGGCGGTAAATGCGCTCAGATAAGTATTACTTTATAGCGCTTACCGCCTTCAGGCTTTGACTGACCGCTCTTCAAAGCGAAGAGCGATATCCACTGCGCCCCTCCCGTTTGTAGCGCTCGTTCGTAAGTTTTTTGTTTTTTACTTACACGATAATGCTAGCAAAAAAGTCTGCTTTAGTCAATGTTAATTAGTTATATTATTTACAATGATTATCTGTTAGTTATATAAATTTCTGTATTTTTGTTGTAAAGATTCCGTTGTAATTATATATATTACTGTCCGACAGTTTAGTGTTTAGTAGTCAGCAAAGCAGCTTTTTCATGTCCCCTTATTGCCATATTCTCAGTAGCTCGGTTAAGTTAGTTTTTACAATTCAAAGTGTTCGTAAACCTGAATCATACAGCCAATACGTACTGCCAACATGGTCAAAAATTACTGACATATATGCGCTAGATGTATTCAGATTATTTAGGGTGCGGAAAGCGGCTCCAGCCAGTCATAGCCAAGTAACTTGTTTAAGTTCTCAATAGTAACGGGGCTTTCCTCTGTCAGAACTAGTGCTCCTAACAAGTTCAGGTGTTAATCCTCTCACGTCTAGCAGATTACTGTCTAAATACCGATTTTAATTATTTCAGCGTCGGTAAACCCTGAATAGGTACCTCTCCCGAGCTCATAGAGCGTTTGGCAGTCAACGAACTCAATGCTTCTGGTCTGGCAGACCATTTTTCTTAAATTCTGCTACCACGCGTGAACCTCCTGGTCCTTCTGCGCGCGGATTTTTAGTAGGTTCGTCTGGTCTTTCATAACTAAATCTACGTCCCGGCATAAAGACTTTAAGCATCATGGCGAAAGCTGCCTGCACGCGGTGTGTCCCGTCGGCAGTATTGGCGCAAGATGAGGTCTCAGGCATACTATCCGACCTACTTAATGGAATTTGGTGTCGCTAGCCTCAAAAGTTATGCACAGGTTTTTAACATAATCGTATTGACACTCAAAAACACAATTTATAAGATGAGGATGGCACTTGAATAAAAAAAGTGCTCAAAAACAAAAACGACTTGTAACAACGGCTTCTCGCAAGCCGTTGTTCCATCCAAAAACGAACGCCAAATAAAAACGTTTTAATAAACATTAAAAACCCAAACTTTCAAAAGACACCCGGCTAAACCAGCCGGGTGTTTAAATTTTATGGACAACTAGAAGTATCCTCTCAACGTTCATCAGCAAAGCCAACCGTAGCTTGCCAAGGCACACAACCTACCCTCTTTCCTGAAAAGTTCTAGAAGAATTATTAATCGAAAATAAGCTCCAGCAATTTTGCTCCGCGTTTAAAAGTGTCATAATGCAGGCCATTATGGGCGGCTCTGTAAAAAGCATTATGGACTATTCTGGTACTTCATCAGTTTTAGTCAGTGTCGAGTGTCATATTACTAACGGCTTACCAGCTGTGCTTATCATTGGTTACGCCGGTAAGGCCGTAGACGAAGCCA
The DNA here is from genome assembly GCA_964625245.1 of uncultured Candidatus Saccharibacteria bacterium. GTDB lineage: Bacteria > Patescibacteriota > Saccharimonadia > Saccharimonadales > UBA10212 > CAZVAN01. Next base: position 12,477 of record CAZVAN010000001.1, read on the forward strand.
AGGAGCGCCTGCGAGCTAGTTTCGCTAACTCCTCCATCCAATTTCCAAAAAAACGCATAACCATCAACCTATCCCCAGCCGATTTGCCCAAGGATGCTACCAGTCTAGACTTAGCTATGGCTGTGGCTATTCTGTTGGAGAGCAAACAAATAGACCAAACGGGTGTGGACTGGGTATTTCTTGGTGAGCTGGCTCTAGATGGCTCCCTAAATCCAGTGCGCGGCTTGATTGGAAGGATCCTAGAAGCTAAGCAAGCTGGTATAAAAAAGTTTTATCTTCCGGCTAGTAATCTTGATCAGGCTTTACTAATTCCAGAAATATCCGTCAAAGCTGCCCGCAATCTTAAAGATGTTTATCTAGACCTGTCGGGTATCATGCCCCTCAAATGGATGGATAGTTTGGCTGGTAGTCTGAGTAAGCCCCGTGAGAATGAAATCACGATGGACTTCTCGGAGATTTCTGGACAACCAATTGCCAAGCGAGCCTTAGAAATAGCCGCCGCTGGGCACCACAACATTTTACTGCATGGACCTCCGGGAACCGGAAAAACCATGTTAGCCAAAGCTATGTGTGGCATATTACCAACCCTTCAACACAGTGAGGTATTAGAAGTTACTCATCTTCATAGTCTAGCTAGCGGTGGGCAAGGTAATATTATCAGCCAGCGGCCGTTTAGATCACCCCATCATACAATAAGCACCACAGCACTGGTCGGCGGCGGTTCACGACCTCGACCTGGCGAGGCCAGTTTGGCCCATCGGGGTGTCCTGTTTTTAGATGAATTGCCGGAATTTAGCCATTCTTCACTTGAAGCTCTAAGACAACCCCTCGAGGACAGGTCGGTGACTATTGCCCGTGTCAAAGATTCTGCCACCTATCCGGCCGATTTCGTCCTTGTAGCTACCCAGAACCCCTGCCCCTGCGGATACTACGGAACCAATAAACCCTGTGTTTGCAGTGCCGCTTCTATAGCCAAATATCAAAAGAGGTTGTCCGGCCCTTTGCTAGATAGAATCGATCTTCATCTGGCTGTCAACGATATTGACCATAGCCGCATATTAGAAAAACGAACAGTTGTTGAGGAGAGCAAGCTTATCAGGTCTCGAGTCAACAAGGCTTACTCTCGTCAAATAGAGCGTTTTAGCTCTGCCCGGTTCAATTCAAGCATGAACAATAGAGAAATAAGAGAATTAGCCGAACTCTCAGAGACTGCTAAGGCGCTCCTCGACCAAGCGGCTACTAAGTTGAGTATTTCAGCTCGGGCTTACATCCGTACGGTGAGAGTTGCCCGAACAATTGCTGATTTAGCGAACTCCGATTCCATAGACACCGAACATATAAGCGAGGCTTTACAGTACCGTCAACAAATTTACGTCTGATGGCTATTGAAGATTATAATTACCTCTGTTATTATCAACTTACGAATTTTATGGAGCGCGAGAGATAAATAAGGCACCGCAAATAAACCAAGCTATCCGGGCTAGCAGCTTGCGTGTTATTGGTGGCGACGGCCAACAGTTGGGTGTTATTTCTCGCAGCGAGGCTCTTGAAGCAGCCGAACAAGCCGGACTAGATTTAATCTTAGTCTCCCCGGACGCCAACCCACCGGTAGCCAAAATCGTTGATTGGGGCAAGTATAATTACCAGCGTACTAAACAGTTAAAGAAAAACCGTTCCAAGGGCAAGCCTCTGGAAATGAAGCAGATGAGGCTGGGACTGAAAATCGGCGAACACGATCTTGATATCAAGATGCGCAAAGTAAATAACTTCTTAGAAGCTGGACATAAAGTGAAAATTACGCTAATCTATCGGGGACGAGAGCTAGCCCATAAAGAATTAGGCTTTAAGCTAGCAGAGAAAATCATAGAGGACTTTGGGGACGGCGTTGCTGTTGACCAACCACCTCAGTTTGCCGGTCGTCAACTCAATTTTGTTATTAGGAGTAAGAATGCCAAAGCTAAAAACGCACAGCGGAGTGAAGAAGCGAGTCAAGCTAACCAAAACCGGTAAGCTTGTACGCCGCCACGCTGGTGGTGGTCACTTTTTAGAGAAGAAAAGCGCTTCACGTAAGCGTAAATTAGCTGGTATGGAAACTATGGCCGGAGCTCAAGTTAAAACCATCAAGCGCAAATTAGGAGTATAGAGGATGCGAGTTAAACGAGGCGTAGCCTCACACAAACGACACAACAAGATTCGTCGCCAGACGAAGGGGATGACGAAAGCCCATCGTTCTAGCGTAAAACGTGGTAAACAGGCTGTAACACGCTCATTGGCCTTTTCTTACAGAGATAGGCGGAACCGCAAGCGTACCTTCCGCAGTCTTTGGAATGCCAGAATTAATGCTGCCGCTCGTATGCACGAAACCACCTACAGTCATTTGATTGCCGGCATGAAAAAGTCTGGTATTAACCTAGATAGAAAAGTATTGGCTGAACTAGCAGTCAATGAACCAGTAGCTTTCGAAGTCATCTTAAAAACCGCCATTAAAAAATAGAGTTCTGGGCGCCAAGGCATTTTTCATTTTTAATGAGTTGTATCTGTTAAATCATAGTTTTTATGCTATAATTACTCCTAGCCCAGATTATCGGCTGATTGCCTGCTCTTTTAGTAGCAGGAGGAAAGTCCGGGCAGTATAGGGTAAAGGCAGTTGCTAACGGCAACCGGGGGTAACCCCAGGGAAAGTGCCACAGAAACGACACAACCATCCGCCGAGAAAGGCGGGTTGGAACTGGTGAAACGAGTGGGGTAAAAGCCCACAGTCCGTCTGGGTGACTTGGCGGAGAGGTAAACCCTGCCTACTGCAAGGAGATGTGTCGCAACAAGAGCTACCCGCTCGCGGCGCATCATAAGAACCGCTCGATCCTGCCGGCAACGGCAAGACTAGATAGATAATCAGCTAAAACAGAACCCGGCTTACGGATTTTCTGGGCTACATGAAAAAACGCTTCTGCTTAGAAGTGTTTTTTCTTCCTCTCGTGTTCACTTTGATCTAAAATACGATTCACTTCTTTATCAGCGATTTTATTAAGTTCTCTGGGCACATGTACGAAAATTACTTTTTCAAACGAATTCGCCAAGGCATTAATCTCCTGATGCAGGGGCGCTAATTCCTGATTCTTTACCTTATAAAAACCATTCATCTGGTTGACTACTAGCTGACTGTCGGAAAATAAGGTCACCTTATCAATCCCGAGGTCGCGAGCCCGTTCCAAACCCTTCTTAAACCCGTAGTATTCTGCCTGGTTATTAGTGGCCATCCCCATATAGTATCCGGACTTTTCTACAACAGTATCGTCCATATCACAGATTACATAAGCACAAGCTGAGTCACCTGGGTTACCGCGTGAACCTCCGTCAGTATATAGCTTCGCCTCTTCTAGGAGCATAGCTGGGGTCGGTGTGTCTCCAGATGATGGCAGAAAGCTAAAGTTAATAATCTTGACTGGGGTCTCAAGAGTTACTCTATCGCCGTAATACTGCTTATAGGTACCGAGCATTTCTTCTTTTGAATCGAAGTGCTCATGCCCAGTCATATCTTCGGGGGTGACATCGCTCAATCTTTTCTCGACTACTTCATTCACCTTACCCTGTCCGATTACTTTCCAACTCTCAGGTGTATTGGGATCTACTTTATCGATTATTTTTATTTTGTCATCAACTGACAGGTCTTTGTCATCATACAGGCGCCAGGTGGAAGTTTTTAAACCCTGCAGGATCATCTGGGCGAAGTCGTGATTAAATTTTAGTGTTTTCATATCCCTCTATCTTATAATACTTACCAGCTAATCCTTAAAGGAAAGGTTATCTCTTCGAGTCACGGGGTGTGGCGCAGCTGGTAGCGCGTACGGCTGGGGGCCGTGAGGCCGCAGGTTCAAGTCCTGTCACCCCGACCACGTCAGAACTGATTTCGACCCCATATAAAAAGCCCGGGGTTTAATCCGGGCTTTTTATATGGTCGGTGTCGAGCACTTAAATTTACCTCTGCAAGTTTTATGCAAAGTGGGTGCCCTCACAGCCGGACCACGGTCCGAACTGCATAGTTGAGCTCCCTTATAAATTTTATTGAGAAAATTTAAACGTGCACTAACCGACCACTATCATTATACACCCGTTAAAAAACATTAGCGCCAAGCAGAGTGTTACTGAGACTATTAATAATGCTTGAGATAGGAACTGATAATACTGTAAAAACAATGAGCATGAAAATTATCAGGCCGTTAACCCCCATTCTCTCAATCGACTCCATGAATTCTTGAAGGGGTTTGGGTGCAAAGGCGTAAAGAAGCCTGGAGCCGTCAAGAGGAGGCCACGGTATACTGTTAAAAACAAAGAAGCCAACGTTCACTGCCACACCATAAGCGAATATTTTGAACACTGTCTCCGAAGTGACCTGGGTATGTCTGAATATGGTAGCTACAATTACTGCAAGTAACAGATTAGTTAAGGGGCCTATCATGCCAACAATCGCGCCCCCAAACTCGCCAAACCTAAGGCGGGCAAAGTTCACCTGGACTGGCTTGGCAGCCCCAAATGGTACCCCTAGAGTAAGAATTGCCAGTAGGGGCAACGCCACTGTGAAAAAAGGATCAATATGGCGCAGGGGGTTAAGAGTTATTCGCCCTTGGTGATAGGCTGTATCATCGCCTAACCAATGGCTAGCATAGGCATGCATCATCTCATGGATAGACATTGAAATTAGGACAATTGGCAGCACAATCAGAACTTTAGACAGCGTGTCACTCATTGTACTTAAGTATAGCAGGCACGGCTAAGGTGTTGACTTTATGCCCCTACCGAAGTAAAGTGGAGCGTTGAACTATGCAAAGATTAGAGTTTGATAAAAAAGGCAAGCAGTACGGTAATAACGTCAGCTTCTCCCAGCGCCATACAAAGAAGGTATGGAAGCCTAATTTGCAGACCAAAACTTTAACAGTAGATGGTAAAAAGTTAAAGGTCAAAGTCAGTACCTCTGCTATCCGTTCCATGAAGAAAAAAGGCCTTCTCTAAAGCTCTACTGTCGTTCTACAACCACAAGCTGAGTGGCATCAGTTAGCTCGCTCGATTTTAGCTTCAACTTGGCAACAGTCTCGGTGGGCTCCATGGCAAGACCCTTCAGAGCATCGGCTAGCTCAGCTTGCGGCACCTCGTATTTAATAGACTTATCCGCATAATGAGTTGGAATAATCAACTTAGGTTCCAGTTTCTTAATTATTTGAAGTGCCCCCACCCCATCGAGTGTATAGCCGTTGCCACCTACAGGAACTATTACGACATCTACATGACCAATTTGCTCTACCTGATCATCGCTGAGATCTGGGAAAATATGACCCACAATAGCAACCCGGAGGTCTTCGGCCTCAATTGTATAAACAATGGCCGCATTATTACCTTCTTCGTCTATATGAGCCCTGGCTGCCACTCCATGAACAATAACCCCTGCAACCTCATATTCGCCGGGAGATTCAGCACCGAAACGGGCAATCTTGTCCCGAGATAGATTTTTGGAGGTATGAAGGCTTATATCTGTTGGCTTCGTGATACTCTTAAGACCCAGCTTATCTAAGTTATCATCTATTACTATAGATGCCTTCTTGGTGGTAATCCGCACACAATTAGCTCCGTAGTATTGTAGTTCCACTATAAAATTCCCCTTTGAGATTTAGCTCGGTATTGCCTGGTTATTAATTATAATCTGTTTTTTGGACGCCATAACGTTATTAATAAAGCGGTCATTTATCTGGATTCTATACTGATAGCTAGTCAGAGGCATGGAGGTGTAGCGAAGTTCCTTGTTCTCTTCTTTTTCAAGATCGGCTATAAACTTAGCCAGTTTGGCCTGGTTTACATCGCCGACAATCAGTACATCAACGCCACCTGTTTCATCGCGCGTGAACTGTCCAGTTAAAAAGGCAATTTCTACCCTGCCCAATGCCCGTACCGGCCGCGCCAGTGGATGTTCGGCCACAAGCTCCGGCTCGGTTTCTTGATCCTGGTTTTTGGCTTTCTTAGCTCTCTTTTCAGCCCTAGGACCAAAAACCATCGAGAGCGGCTTATAGTGCTCGTAGTCTTGGTTAACCTCGTAGTACAACCTGTTGTTATTGCTCTCGGACGTAATGATACCAATGCTCAGTAAATTAGCCAGTTCACGGCGAACCGAATTAATCTGTTCCTCTACCTTACGAGTAATTTCACGTACGTAAAACGCGCGGTTAGGATTACTGTAAAACAGCTGCAGTAGCTTTACCCTGGTTTTTGACCCAAATAGTTGCTCAAACATTACTCACCTCTTAACGTTCTCAACTCTATTGTAACAAATTTGTTCGGAGAGAGCTGTACTATTTATTTAACGCTTTACTAACAGAGGTGAAAGCTTCTTCCCCGTTTACATACCAATGAATAAATTTATTCCTTTTAAACCAGGTCTTCTGTCGCCTGGCATACTGCCAATCGGCTTTTTTAAACAACTCGACGGCCTCTTCTACGGTGAGCTCTCCCTTAATCAATCGGCTGGAAAACGTATAGACAATTCCACCTGTTCGTTTAAGTTTTTTTTCACCGTACTTTTTGAGCAAACTTTTAGTTTCGGGTATGATTCTTAGCTCAAACATCTCTTCAGCCCTCAAGTTAATTCTCTGTCTAAGAACGTCGTCTGGCGGCATAAGACCAACCAGCACTGTGCCACGTGCTAACTCTGACTGTCTGGAGCCTAATCTACCATTACGCCCCAATACATTCACTAGATGGCGCTTATTAAACTGGTTTTCGGGCAATGGCCAGTCCCTTAGCTGGATCTCTTTTTGCAACTTATTAATTGACCAAGTTGAATAGATAAAACGCTTTAGTCTATTTGCCCCGACAAAAGAGAAGTTAAACAACACACTGTCTATATACAGACCCGTTCCGCCAACTAGTACTGGCAATTTTCCTCTACTCTGGATTTCGGCTATTTTAGCTACGGCGTAGTCTTTGAACTTGGCAGCGCTAAAATTCTGACCCGGCTCAATTAAATCTATTCCCCAGTGTGGGACTAATATTTGCTCTTCTGAACTTGGTTTTGCTGTGCCAATGTCCATACCCTTATAGATAGTCCTGGAGTCGGCGGCGATAATTTCACCGTCAAAGTTCTGAGCTATTTTAAGTGCCAACCCTGATTTCCCGCTGGCTGTTGGGCCAACTATAACAAGGAGCTTTGGTTTTTCAGGGGTGGATGCCACAATAGCTCATTAATCCTAATCTTATATTCATCATCTACACAAATCCCTTCGGCTTCTAAATCTCTCTTGTGCCCCTCAAAGCCCCCGGGGTAGCCCCTGGCCAGACCGCCACTTTTATTGACCACTCTCTGCCAAGGTAAATCAGACGGACCAGTATGGGCAATCTGACCAACTTCCCAAGCCGCCCAAGCCGCTCCTGCCATAGCTGCGACTTGGCCATAGGTCATTACTTTGCCTTTTGGTATCTGGGACACAATCTCGTAGACGCTATTCTTAAATTCCGAATCAACTCTGCTCATCAAAATACTCCAAAACTTCTTGCCAATTCTTAGCTCTAGTCATATTTGGAAGAAGTTTGGTCTCGCGGTTCCAGCTATAATCACCAAATAAAACCGTTTTAATACCTACCTCTGCTGCAGCGATACAGTGTTTGGGTTGGTCATCTATAAGATAGTCTGCGCCTATTTGGCGTAGCACCTCTGTTTTGGTAGCTTGAATTCTTTCTTTAGTCACTTCATCCCAGATCTTTGCGTAATGTATTTCGCTAAACAGATCGCCAAAGTGATTATTAATCCAGGCTTTTGTGTCACTTTGAAAGCGTGTACGCCTTGCTGTAGCTATTACTAATTTGTAGGTTTGGGATAGCTCGGTAAGGACTTCCAGGGCGTCTTTATGGCTCTTTACCAGATGGTTGGAGTGCTCTATGTATTCAATAGCCAATCTGTCTGCCTCTTCTTCATTATCGATTTTCCATACCTTGGCCCAGTGTTCGTCGTAATCCTCTACTGTCAGCTTGGTGCCCCACTTTTTATTCGTATAGCGAATAAACTCATCGGCTGAAAGACCCAAAACATCATCTATGTCAACGGCTATGGTGGGTTTATTTGCGGGTTTTGGCATCTTGTGATAGCTTTTCCAGGAATTCATCCACCGTAAAAGATTCTTTTTCCAGCTTCAAGTCACTCCGAACTCGAGGCGACACCTGGCCGGATTCCACCTCTTTGCCACCAACCACTACTGTATAAGGTACCTTCATAACCTCGGCCTCACGAATTTTCTTGCCAACCGATTCATTGGCATTATCCAGCTCTACTCTCAGACCTAACTCCTTGGCTTTATCCAGTATTTCCCAACATTTATGTATTACTCCCTTGTCGTCGTTCAAAGATATCACTCGCAGCTGTTCAGGCGCCAGCCAGACCGGGAAGTTGCCGCCAACATGTTCTATATAAACTGCTAAGAAGCGCTCGATTGACCCCATGATCGCGCAGTGGATCATCACTGGTCGCTCCGTTTTACCTTTTTCGTCAATATAACCTAGATCAAGGCCTTCAGGTTGAGCGAAGTCGAGCTGAATTGTGGCCACTTGCCACTCCCGGCCAAGAGAGTCTTTTGCAATAAAATCGAGTTTAGGACCATAGAATGCCGCCTCGCCAGCTCCGTCGTCTCTGTGGTCTATGCTAGTTATCTTCTTGAGGACTTCACCTAATTGACTCTCGGCATAATCCCATTGCTTGGCTTTGCCAGCGTAAGCATCAAGATTGCCCTGATCCCGCATAGATAAGCGAACAGATAGGGGCAGGTTCACAACATCGTAAAAGCGACTCACGATATCCCAAATCTTTAGTACCTCACCCTGAATTTGGTCCTCACGGCAAAAAACATGGGCGTCATCCTGAGTGAAAGCTCTTGGCCTAAGGATGCCGTTGAGTTCTCCAGTTTGCTCATCCCTGTAGTCCATGGTTGTTTCTCTATAGCGTATGGGCAATTCTTTGTAGCTACGGGGGCGACTGGCGTAGATTTGAGTATGGTGGGGACAATTCATTGGTTTTAGAGCAAACTCGTGTTTCTCGCGACTTGTAATCTTAAAGAGTTCATCGCTGAATTTTTTCCAGTGTCCACTCCGTTCGTATAAGTCTCGTTTTGTGATATGTGGTGTGGTTATGGCTTGAAAACCATGCTCGTCTCGCATTTCCTGGACAAAACGATCAAGTTCATTACGTAGTACCGTGCCTCGAGGTGTCCACAGGGGCAGACCTGGGCCAACTAAATCTGAAAAGACAAATAGATCGAGCTCTCTACCAAGCTTCTTGTGGTCATTTTCTTCTAGCTTCTGTGGTTTATCCATCTTGATTTACATCATAACAGTTATGACGGGCGCTCAAAAGTCCCTAAAACTGAAAAACCGGCTTAAGCAGTCTCGCAACTTGCTCAAACCGGTTTATATAGCCGTTAACACATCGGCAAAACTCAACCTACGTAGGAGTATATATATACTAGCCGGAAAATGCTAGTACTTTTTTGGTCTCTTATCCACAGTTTTAGTTTTTGGATTTTTATATCATATATGAGTATTTATTAGATACCATATTTGAGATAGTATAATTAGTCTTGGTCTTAAGACTTTTCAAAATTCCGCAGTGCAGTATTTTGAAAAGTCTAGAGGGGCAACCTAGCCGAGGCTGCAAGTGATTTCTGAATAAGAAATTACGAAGGCCGACGCCTGGGTTGCGACGAGGGCACATAGCTCAGCTGGCTAGAGCGCCACATTGACGTTGTGGATGTCGGGGGTTCAAATCCCTCTGTGCCCACCATATAAAAAACCTACTTTGTAGGTTTTTTATATGGCAGCTCACCTTAACTGGTACTGTTCGCAGATTCTAGCCAAATAACGGAGGTTGTGGATGGAAGCCAATGTGCCAGCTAGGGGATCTTCTACCTTAAAGAGGTGCCGCAGCAGAGCCCTGCTGTATTCGTTAGCGCAGGCATAGCAATCACAATTCTTATCCATGGGCGATTTATCGGCCGCGAAGATTAGGTTTTTCAAGTTTAACTTCTTATCATTCACCCAAACCGTGCCGTGACGGGCGTTGCGAGTTGGCATTACGCAATCCATCATGTCGATGCCATTTTCGAGGGCATATTTAAAGTCTATAGGGTCACCGACACCCATCAGATAGCGCACTTTACTGGGGTCGTACAATGGCGCCAAAAACTTTAGCATGCTATGCATCTCCCGCCGGCTTTCGCCGACCGATAATCCACCGATTGCTACCCCGTCAACTGATCGAGACTGTACGAATTCTAGGCTCCTAGTCCGCAATTCCCTATCAAGGCCCCCCTGGACGATGCCGAATAATAGAGGCCTCTTATCGCCTTTTAAATCCTTAGTCAGTTTCCTGAATTCGGTTATACAGCGGTCCAGCCAACGATGGGTTCTCTCTACAGCTTCCTCTGTACGTTCACGAACTTTAGGCGATAAGCCGGTCAAATCATCGAAGGCCATGATAATGTCCGATCCCAGTTTAAACTGGATTTGCATCGACTTTTCAGGAGTAATGAAGACTATGTCACCAGTTCTTGGATCTTTAAACTCCACACCTTCTTCATTAATCTTACGGACATGTGCTAAAGAGAAGACCTGGAAACCGCCCGAATCGGTCAAAATGGGGCCTTCCCATCTGTTAAAAGCGTGTAGGCCGCCCAGCTTTTTAATGAGTTTCTCGCCGGGTTGAAGATGTAGGTGGTAGGTATTAGACAACAGCACCTGAGCCCCGGTGGCGGCAATCATATCTGTTGGTACCCCTTTCACTACTCCACGGGTTGCTACCGGCATAAAAAAGGGCGTTTTGACCTTCCCGGCTCTAGTGTTGAGAAAACCACTTCGGGAAAGTTTAACAGAAGGGCTAATCTGTTGAAAATGATTATCTTGCATCCCAGTTATTGTATCAGGCATTGACACTAGGGGCCGTGGGTGATAACGTTGTTCCGTTAATAGTGAGGTGAGAGTTGAGTACCAAGAAAATTGGTGACCCGCTTGATGCGTTCAAGCTGTTCTACGAAGAAATTACATCCGTAAAACCGAACCAAAACAGGTTACGACGGATGCGACCGCTGAAATCAACAGCATAACTACAGCCAAAGACCCCGGTTTCATAAAAGAAATCGGGTTTTTTTATGGCTTTTAACAGAGGTGGTTTTGACTTTGTGCACTATATAAACTGACTTTTCCACTAGCGTTTTATATAGCGTTATGACAATATGTTGACATGGTATGTGTATATTGCAGGAGTGAGACCCAAGTAGTCAACAGTCGGCATCAGAGAAGGAGTAATCAGGTGTGGAGACGACGCAAATGTCTTTCCTGCCAAGCCGTTTTTACCACTTTGGAAGGTGTTAATCTAAGCACAACCCTCCGAGTTGAAAAAGATGACAGCCTGAAACCTTTTTTAACCGATTTATTGTTTGTAGAGATACTATTCGCTCTGTCTGACCGTAAAAACGCTTATATCGACGCTAGAGAGGTCACAAACACTATAATCCAAACTCTTCTAGCATTACCCTCTGCACCGGTTTTTTTATCTACGGAAATAAGCCAAACGACAGCTACTGTGCTTAAACGTTTTGATGGGCGGGCCTGGCATCGTTACACAGCTGATCATCCTTCCCTAGTAACCTAAGTTATTTTTTAACGGCCTTCTCTGTGACATCGAACCTATCTAGGTACCAGCCAAACATCAACCGGGTCTGGGAAGTAATGGCCGCAAACGAACTATAGACAATAGTGGTAAAGGGTAAATAGACCCATTGCAGCATCATCCAGAGCGTTCGGCGACGCTTATAGCGCTCTGGTTTAGGTGGCAAGGATTTAACACTTAGAAAGAGTGTGACTAAAATACCAAACATGGCCACTTCTTGCAGCTTGCTAGCCACTTGAGGTAGTTGATTAGCCAGGTAACTTTGGGGATGTAGGAAGAATGGCACCAGGGCGGCTAGGAGAAGTATCAAAGGCGACGTAGCCCAACTGATGTGGCCCTCTAGCAATCGCAGGAATTTGGACCATATTTTATATCGAGGAATATTATTTGGCTTTATAAAACCTGTGTAAGCTACATAAGCTATATCGGAAGCTCCCCAGGCCCAACGCCGCAGTTGAATAAATTGAGCTTTTAGAGTACGTTTGTAGCCCTCGGCTAAAACCGCGTCCTGATAAATTGGTGCAAATATGGGGTAGACGTCGTGTTTGCCGTCGTATCGGAACCAAGTCCGCCAATATTGATGGCCATCTTCTACAATGGTCCGGACGCTCCAAAAATCAGTATCAATCAGGGCCGACATTGGTTGAGCGTGAGCCGAAAAATTCCGGAGAGTGTGCGGCCTAAGTGCTTGGACCACTTGCCAAAATGAATTACCGGTAGCGATGACTCTCATAGGAGCCGGGGCGTCCCAGATGTTGTTAGTGTACATAGTAATCGGCTGGTAAGACGCATATTTTGGCTCTTCGGTAGAGCAGAATGTGTAGGTTAGCGCCGCTAGGTATTGTTTGTCTGGGCGATTATCAGAATCCAGGGTGGTTACCAGTACGCGTGACGGGTCAATCTTTTCATGCTCCAAGTACTTCTGCAGTTCGCGGCCAGCATACGAAACATTACCGCCTTTGCCACGTACTTCTCCAGGAGTTAACGGATGCTTTATAGCTAATGACGCCATGAAATCTTTGCCGTACTTCTTAACTAGGTCCTTAGCCGCCGTTTCCGACTGAGCTCCGTCCCTACCCTCATAGGCTAAAATCACGATGATTTTTTTCATGTCGTAATTACTGGCTAAGACTGACTGGAGGGTTGGCTCCAAAACATCCTTAGATTCGTTATAGGCGGCAATGATAATGGCGTGAATAACCTCGCTGGGTTTAATTCGGTTATGCGCCATGTTTCGTTTAACCCTGGCCACATTGCGAGCGTGCCAGCGCGGAGCCCCGGCTGTCTTAGCCACTAGGTCCTCCAAGTCCTGATTCAGTTTTTCCCAGGCTAAGCTGCGATGTTCGTTCATACTCCTGTGGCCCTGGAGCATTCGCAGGTCTAGAGCTAAGGCTCTTATGAACCACATCAACAAATAGGCAACTATGAAATAGGCGGCCAACTTAGGGCTGATAAGACTCAGGACGACCGGTAGGGAAAGAATTGTCCAGGTTAGGGCGCCAGGCAAAATTTCAAAAAGTCTATACCGCCAGTCCCTGTCTTCGGGCTGTGGAATTTCTATAGAGCGCATAAATTTATTGTAATGAAATAAGAGCGTTAGAGACAATGATGGAGACAACCAGCAGAAAAACACCAGCTGATAGCATGAATACTGATAGCGATCTTCTAACTACATAGGTCCGGCTGCTCAGCAGTACGGCACTGGCTCCAGTCAGCAACATAAAGACTGCCAAGCTATATATATCTATAGGTTTGCCGCTTTGGTACTGGGAACCGGTTATGTTGGGTCTGTAAGCCACGGTAGTGGTTGGGTTTCGGGAGGAGTCAAACCTAATAAGAACCAGACTGACTCCAACTACTACTAAAATTGCCAGCAGGGTTATGAGTAGTAACACAGCGCGGTCATGCAAAAATTTCTTCGGAACATCCATATTCTTTGTTCTATTGTACGAAAGCTTATTGGATTTAGCGAGTGGTGCGAGTGACGGGAATTGAACCCGTATCTCTAGCTTGGGAAGCTAGCATACTACCACTGTACTACACTCGCTGGAGCCGTCGACCGGGATCGAACCGGTGACCTACGCTTTACGAAAGCGCCGCTCTACCAACTGAGCTACGACGGCATTAACAGATAGAAGTATAGCAAAATTTAAAAAACCTCTTTCAAAGAGGTTTTTACTGGCGGACCTTAGTGGAGGGAGTCTGGAACTATTTTATTGAGCCCGTGGGTGATAATTTATGATTCGATCGTACGATCGACAATATTATTCAAGGCTTTAATTATTTTCCCTGGTTCAGGTTCTTGATACGGTCTATCAATGGGTTTTCCGTCAATGCTTTTAACCACGTAGAGTGGGCTTAGCCGGTTGGTTCTGCCACGATCAGCAGGGGCTGTACCATCCTCGACTTCAACTATAACATCTTTTCCAGAAGCCTTTAGTTCGGCGTTAGTAGCAAGCTCTAAACTGGAAAGATCCGTCCTGTAGAGCCCACCGATAGCAGGTATTCTCCGAAGACTTGGGTAGCCGGCGTGATATCCTCTTTCGGCCCACTTAACAACATAGGGGGCTACGCGGGTAGCTTGCTTGGCAGTTCTATGGGCCTCTTCTAGAGCAAGGCTATGGGCTTCTGCTCTTCGAGCGTCATCCAAACCTTTGTATTCTAGTTGTGCCGGGGCTACGTTTTTCATCGTGCTTATTTTAGCATAAGCCTGTTAATTTGTCAATGTAGTTAAGCCGTTTTGCGCGGAGCTGCGCAAATTTAGCGGGGTTGATATTAGATGCAACGTGGCGGGCCGGACGGGATTTGAACCCGCGACCTTCTCCGTGACAGGGAGACGAGCACTCCGCTGCTCCACCGGCCCATGGTCTAATTATGTTTTCTGAACAGGTGTAAGTTTAGCAATTTAACCCCTGAAAGGCAACGAGCTAGAACTTTACATAATTTTGGGGTGGGTGTTGTTTGCGGAGGTCATTTACGTAGGTAGATGTATCTTTGAGGTTAAAAACAATATGAGAAGCAGTGACTGATTTACCATCATTCTGAGTAACTTTGACTATCTGCAGCGTTGGAGGGGCCCCGGCAATTACGGGGCTAGCCAAAACAATACCAGACACTTGGCCGGGTCTTAACTTGAACATAGCATCGACCACTTCGGGCGGAATGTTTGGGTTGGTCTTGGTGATACTAAAGCCAAAATCCCCGCCGTTAGCTTTATTTGGATCGTCTGATACAGCCTTGGCAACTTCGCTAAAATCGGCGCCAGCTTTGATTTGGGCTAGGGCGGCGGCGGCGCGAGCATTGGCTGTTTTGTCTAGCTTGGCGGCCACTTTTTCGGTTAGAATTTCCTGCTTAAGAGAACGCTTAAAGTCAGAGACCGACCAGCCCCAATAATCGCGCAGAACGTCAGCAAAAACCTTGCTGTTATTACCAAGGCGGTTCTGGTTGCGGACTTCAACTATACGAGCATCTACCTCTTTATTGGTTACAGTAACTCCATTTTGGCGAGCTAACTGTTTAACATAGGCGATGTTGATAGCACTATCAAGAGCCTGTTGTCTAAAGCGGATAAGTTGTTGGTGATCAGAGCCGTTGAAATTTAGTTGCTGTTGGGTTTGGTAATAGTGTACGAAGTGCCTGAGCTCAAACAGATAGTTCTCGTAGCTAACAAAGTTGCCCTCAACTTTGGCAATCGGGAATGGCACAACCTGTGTTACACGGTATAAAAAGGTGTTGTATTGGTAAAAATGATAGAGGGCCAAGCTGCAATAGACCAAAAAGGCTACTATAGCAGCGGTGGCCAGACTCAGCGTTACTACTACTATTCTGCGTTTAGAATGTTGCAGGGGGTAGATATATTTACGGGCGCCTTTTAAAACCTCTTCACGGTGTTCGGTAATAGTTTCATTGGTAATCCTTGGAACATTTTCAATGACCTGTGGCTCAGCCGGCGGCTGTAGGGGGTGCAGAGTCATCGCCCGCTCGGCCATTGAATCAGGAATAAGTTCGCGCACCTTTCGAGTATGTCGCGTTAACTTCAGTTTTTTAAACCTTTTCTTGACCATAAACCTCTTTAATAGTTAGTCGTTATCGGACAGGGGCCGCTGAGTCGGGTGCACACCAAGTTCACGCAAAATATGAACCATCTCCCTCTGGACTCGCGCCGGATGATGCACGTCGTGGATAACTAAATCACCCACATATGTCTGCACAATTATTGTACCAAAGCCCAGCATTGTTTCTTGCAGGCCGGCAATTTGATAGTTTATCATTTGGATTTGCTCCAGTCCTAAATCGACAACATTAACTTGAAGCAGGCTGCGCGTTTGCTGGATAAAACGCTGGTTGGTCATGATATAGACACTGAAGTACCAGCGGACCCAGAATGGCAATATAAGTATTGCCCCTAACACAAAGCCAGCAATTAGCCCACCAATAAAGACACTGTATTCCGGTTTAATTAGGGCTGGGATTACCCCTATGAGCAAGCCAGCCATTGCCAGAATAAGACCTTTGCGCATCACTACCGGGTGTTTTCGGAAAACCAGCAGAGTTTCTTCATCATCAAACTGTTCTTTGAAGTGTCTCTTTTTATTAGATTTTTCGTCGACTTCCGGCTCTGGTTCGGCCGACTGTTGTTGGCTCATGCCTATATTGTAACCAAAGATGGCTCGAATAGTTAGATTGGTCTTGTTTACAATTTTACAAATTTCCGCACTGCAGTAATTCGTAAAATTGAGAGAAGGAGGCGACTTAGGGACCGAAAGTAAGTTAAAATACTAACTTACGGAGGTCGATGCGTCGACTCCGACGAAGCCCCTGTAGTTCAATGGATAAAATAGCTCCGTCCTAAGGAGAAGCTAGAGGTTCGAATCCTCTCGGGGGCACCAATTTTATTCAGATTGTAGAGTCAAATGTTCGTGGACTGTCTTGTAGGAAAACAGTTCATCATCTGTAAACCAATGCTCAATTTCTTGTTTAGCTTCCCCTACGTCGCCGGAGGCATGAACAATATTAGGCAAGCCAACTTTCCTCTCATTGGCGTAGTTGATAGTCATATGAGCGTAATCGCCCCTAATAGTGCCTGGTGCAGCCGCCTTTGGTTCGGTATCGCCCACCATCTTTCGCACTACGCCTACTGCTTCAACACCCTCTAGTACCAGAGCTATGACCGGGCCGCTCATCATGAATTGGCTATTCTTTTTATAAACATCTTCGCCTCGTCGGGAAATTAGCTTACTAACCGTCTCATAGTGATGATGATAGTGAGCTTCGTCCGGTTGCATCATTTTTAAACCGATGATTTTAAGTCCGGCTTTCTCAAATCTGGTAATGACTTCACCGGCAATGCTTCGCTTGATGGCATCGGGCTTAAGTAAAACTAAGGTTCTTTCCATATTGAGAATGATTATAACAGATAGAGGTGTTGATTCAAATTGAATAATATATGTGCTCACGGACTCGATTTTCTTTTCTCTGTTAGAATAGGCTAATGAGCTACGAACAAGCCACTGCGGAATTTCTGGAATACCTAGAACTGGAGCAAAATCGCTCACCAAAGACCATACAAAATTATAGTCATTACCTTATCCGTCTTAGTGATTTTGCCGGTGATATAAAGGTAGAGGATATAAATCCGGAATTGATTAGAAAATGGCGTTTATGGCTAAACCGCCTGGGCACTAATACTAGCGATGAGCTTTCAAAGACCACACAAAACTACCACCTAATTGCGCTAAGAAGTTTCCTTAGATTTTGTATTAAGAGAGGTTACACTGCCCTACCCCCCGACCAGATAGAACTAGCACGGACTACCCGCCCCCAGGTGACTTTTTTAACGCCGGAGGAGCTTGAGCGCCTAGCTTCCCAGCCCAATACGTCCAACCCTACTGGTCTACGCGACCGGGCCATTATAGAACTTTTGTTTTCCAGCGGACTACGCGTTAGTGAGCTGGTGGGGCTAGATCGTGACCATATTAACCTGAAGCGACGCGAGTTTATGGTACGTGGCAAAGGCCAAAAAGATCGGCCGATCTTTATCAGCGCCGAGGCAGCGGGTTGGATAGACCAGTATCTGCAAAAACGCCAAGACAATACCAAGCCCCTTTTTATTAGATACAGTGGGTCTAAAAAAGTAGATTTATCGGGTAATTTTCACCGTTTGACGGCCCGTAGCGTGCAGCGAATGGTGGCCAGATACGCTCGGCTAGCCGGAATTACCAAACACGTTAGCCCGCATACGCTGCGGCATTCTTTTGCGACGGACCTTTTGATGAACGGGGCTGACCTAAGGAGTGTGCAGGCCATGCTGGGCCATAGTAACATCGCTACCACTCAAATTTATACTCATGTTACAGATCCCCACTTAAAAGCCGTTCATGAAAAGTTCCACCGAACAAAAAATAATTAAATAAGCCAAAAACATAACTAATTTTATTTGACTGTCAGCCGTTATAGAATTTGCTGTAGCGATTCTTCCCTCGCAAAAGCTTTAGCTAGTACCCCAACAACCAGGAAAGGTGGGTGGATCAATGTTCGGCAAGACCAAGCTGCAAACATGGGCAGCTTTGGGCGGCTGTGTCTGCGCCGCCACCGGGTTTGGAGCCCAGAATTCCAAGAGTGCCCCGGCCAACGAATCAGGAGCGACAACCAGCTGTTCCGATTACAACTTGATCGACGTACACGGTTCAGGTGCAGCCTCGTACACCGAAAGTCCGGCCGGGAGCGTCCTGGCAGAGCAGCTCCAGATGAGTTTGTCGCCGAAGCAAGTGGAGGTGGATACCGTCCCGTTTGAAGCGGCCGGTGGCCCAATTACCCTGGCGGGAGCGGCTTTGAAGTTGCCGCGCGGCTACCACCAGTCAGTAGTGAAAATCAAGAACTGGCTGCGGGAATGGCTTCAGGCTCTACCCGGGGACTGCCCGAACGCCAAGGTCATCCTGGTCGGCTACAGCCAGGGGGCACAGGCGGTAGGCGACGTCTATCAGGAGCGAGCTTGGAAGCAAGTGGTCGGGGTTGTATTGTTCGGAGACCCCTACTACAACCACGCTGACAGTTCAGACCGCTTCGGGCTCAACTTCCAGCCGAAGCAGAGGATCAAGACCAAGCTGGACGGAGCCCTGGTGGGGCGCAAACCAAGGGATGCCTTCAACAGCTCCCTGGTGCAGAGCTACTGCCACCAAGAGGACTTCGTATGCCAGGCTCCCCTGAGCAAGTACGAGCTGGTTCGATACGGCAAGAGCCAGCACAACAACTACACCGGGTTCGGGGAGCCGGAGAAGGCGGCCAAGTACCTGATGGGCCTAATTGGTTCAAGCGGCAGCCCAAAACCGTCGCCCAAACCACTGGGCAAATGGCCCACCAACCGTCACGATGGCCCACCGGCTCTCTTCTTGATGCTGGGAGCCAACTTCATCAGTCCAGATTGGTCGAGCTGTGACCCGGCTTACTGCATCGTTGGGTCCGATAACACGGTCTACGTGTTTTCGGTCGACCAGGGCATCAACGAAAAGGGGACAATCCCTCTTGGGTACACAGACCCCGCGGAGGGACTGGGGGAACTAAAAGTTCCAAAACCGGACATCGACAAGCTGCTGGCTCCGTGAAGAAGCAAGACGCCCGGGTGAGCGGATTTTCACGCTCACCCGGGCTAGGCGAAGGAAGAATTGTAAGACCCCGCTCGTGGGTCTTTTAATTTTAACCTTGGGGTGTAATAATTAAGCGTAAGAAGTTATGAAAAAGACTCAAAGAGGGTTTGGAGATATAAAGCTAATAGGAATCGGTGTATTGATTCTAGTGCTAATCGTTGCTGGCGGATATGCTTACCATAGACGTAGTGGTTCTTCTTCTAATTCTAATACGAGCATCTCGGTGGGTTGGTCTCTGTACAAAAGCGATAAGTATGGGTTTGAGTTTAGTTATCCTAATGATTGGGGTGGCCCGACTACGACAGAGGTAAGTAATTCAGCAAGTAAGCAGTATGTGGTTGCCTTCCCCACCGATTCAACAAAATCGATAAAAATTGAGATGGACTCTGGTCTATCCAACAATAAGGATTGCGACCCGGGCAAGGGATGTACAACAGGTGAGGTAAGCAAAGCTTATATAGAAAGTAGGCTGAAGAATGATAAATCCGACTTGGCTGCTAGTGATACGACTTCGTTTGCTAACGTTGTTAGTGTTCCCAAACAAGTAAGCGGATTGAGCGTTTATAGGATAGTGAGTGTTCCAAAGATTAAGACTGATGCTGCTAGGTTAAGCTATGTAGTTACCAGCGCAGGCGTTAGCTGCCCTCAAAACGGCTTTGCCCCAACTAGCACTGAAGGCTGTGTTACAAAGGATACATATGTTGTGGCCGATCAAGTTATAAAGAGCCTGCAATCACTTTAAGTTCTACTTATTTTAATAAGCTCTAGCATTTTACTTATTAGCTAAAATATTCTAGGATAGGTTTATGATCTCTTTTGATCCAAGGTCTAAGTAAACCAGCTCCTCTCATACGTAGTTCAAGAAAGGTAGGTGATTCCCGTGAAGGGGATCCGTATCACCGCGTGCCTCGTGGCACTGGTGCTCTCGTGCCTCGTCGTCGCTTCGGTGACGGCATCCGCGCACGCAATCACCAAGAACGACCCACCGGTTGTCCGGTACAGCGATGGGTCCCTGACCCTCGATGGCCAGCCCTACTTCCCAATCATGGCTCTGATCACTCGCTGCCCAAGTAGCGACGTGATCAATCA
The DNA here is from genome assembly GCA_964625245.1 of uncultured Candidatus Saccharibacteria bacterium. Lineage (GTDB taxonomy): Bacteria > Patescibacteriota > Saccharimonadia > Saccharimonadales > UBA10212 > CAZVAN01. The sequence goes on from CAZVAN010000001.1 coordinate 32,901, forward strand.
GATGGTCAAGGTGGGCGTCAACACCGTCGACGGCTATGCCCTCAGCTGTGGTACCGGCAAGGGTACGCAAGAGTTCGTCGACAAGCTTCACACCGCTCTTCAAGACCGCGTGAAGTGGATGGAGCATGACACGAGCGTCGGCTACTGGCCGACGGGACTTCCCGAGCTGACGAAGTGGCTGGCTCCCATCCAATGGGACACCCACGACGGCCAGCAGCTCAAGTCGTGCAGTGACCACTCAGCAGTCTCGGTCTACACGGGAGTCAACAACCTCAGCAAGAGGGGGCCGGTGATCCTGCGAATTCCGATCGCTGTCGCTGGCGGTCTCGACGGCCAGGACGTCAATTGCCTGACCGGAGCCCGTGTCTCGGCTCTCCTCTGGGGAGCCGTGGCAACCACGAAGCTCGTTGGTATCGAGTACCTCGCACAGGACAAGGGACAAGATGCCCCGCTGTTCGACGTTCCGACCAGCGTGCAGGCGCAGGCACCGAAGGATGCAGCCCTGCTCAAGCTGATCCTGCCGGCGATGGAGAACGGCACCGTTGTCACATCGCAAGTCAACGTGACCGGCGGCGTGAAGGTCGGAGCTTGGAAGTACAACGGCTCGACCGTCATCGTGGCCGTGAACATGGTCGACACACCGGCTTCTGCAAGCTTCACACTGCCAAGCTCACTGAAGAACGTTCGCGTTCTGAAGGAGACCAGCGGGGTGAAGATCAGCGGCCGGAAGTTCACCGACCATTTCCCTGGGCTGAGCAAGCACATCTACGTGGTGCAGTAAGACGCAAGGGGGCCTTCGGGCCCCCAACCGTCTTTCTAGAAAAGAGGAGTTGAATCAGGAGATCTTACAGAGCCCGCAAGGGCTCTTTCTCTTTTTATTAGGGCAATCTAGAATCGTCGAATTCGTTAACATAGGGATTTGTACATGTAAGGAAGAACCCTGGACTCCATGCCCCTACCCACCCAGTACCACTCCCCCATGAACCACTCAAGCCAGTTCGGAAATTAGAACCATATTGGGTATCCACGTGACAGCTTGTCGAACCAGAATCATCAACACCGCCGCCGGAAACAGATATAGAATAGCTTCCATCTCCACCACACACTATCCATCGGTGGATGCCATCTGCACAGGGACCGGGGTTATAGGTAGCGCTGTTTCTGCAATACCATAAGTTATAATATCCTGTGCTTGAAGGACATTGATTGGGTCCTTCATCCCAAATTGCTCCTCTATTGAAGGAGTTTTCCCGAATGGGTGGATGTATGGTGAAACATTGACTGGCGCCTGCGAGGAAACCCCACGGATCAGCGCCGGAAGAAAACTGTACGCAGTAATTACCTACTCCTAAACCAACCGACCCACTGCTGCCTACCCAGCCTCCTGAACCAATTGACCCACAATTAACCCCCGAGCAGTCGTGAAGGAGGTAGTAACCTCTGCCGGAGTTAGCGGGTGGACAAGAACCAGACCAACTAAAGCCACCTGATCCGTTACGGTTGTCATACGCAGATACGTTTGCGCTACAAGATGCATTGCCATTTTGTCCTGGGGCGTAGGGGGTAGCACACGCCTGATTACTGGCCAAAGCCCCCCAAGGTGTAAGGCTATCCGTTAAGGTCAAGCAGAACTGGCTGGTTCTAAGTCCAGGAGTTGTACCACTTCCGGTTCGGCTCGTAGAACTGAAGCCACCATCGGTACTGCTTGTAACGCTGTAGGTACCAAGATTAACGTTACCAAGAGCTGGACAAGCACCGGACCAGGAGTAATTAACAGCAGCATCCTGATTGTCACTAGCGCTTACGCTAGCAGTGCAAGCAGGAGGCAGGATGGGACGAGGCCCTCCTCTGCTAAAGACAATTGTTTGTGGTCCCGAAGAGCGGCCTATTGGATCAAAACATTCTACTGTGAACGTTTTGGTTGAATCATCTTGAGGACCAATGCTCATGGTTTGATTCTGAGTAGCTATTGGAGCGCCGCTGGGGTTATTGTAGCTGGTAGTTGAGGTCCAGTTGCCGGTTAGGTCGCAGCGGCTGGCATTATTAGCCGACCAGCTAACAACATAAGGTGCGTCGGCAGAAATAGATGCCGGGCCGGATATTGAAGCTGCTGGTGTTGGCCAGGCAGTGACAGTTTGAGTACCACCGGCGTTATTGATGGTGGAATAAGGCGTATTACCACCACCTACCCTGCTACAAAGCATGCTGAAGCTTGTAACGCTTGAGATAGGACCAAAAGTTTGAGGACGACCGGTGCCATTAAGTGCTGGATTTCCAGTAAAGTCCATGACCGTAGTTTTATCGGGCGGGCTGGCCCATCCAGGCATACCGCCGCTGGCCGTGCAAGAGGTAGCATCGGCGGTTGTCCATTTAAGGGTGACGTTATTGCCACTATCTATGTAGGTTGTGCCCTTGTGGGTGGCATCCGGGGTGGATTCGTTATAGTGCTTAGCCGTTCCATTGTTGGCTATAGCCGGGAAGAGAGGGGTCTCGTTGGCTGGGCCGGTGTTACCAGTAATGGTCAGATCCAGAGATGGAACGGGGTCGGATACGCAACCACTGCCAGCGCAGGCGCCGGCATCGTGACAAACGTTGGGAGGAGTATCAAAACTGACGTAGCTATAGAAGCTAACAGTCTGGACAACGCGCTTACAGAGCGCGTTGGCCGTACGGACTGATTGTTCTGGAATGGAATCACTACTTGAGGAAATATTGGTATCTATGCCGCCACCTGTGGATGACAAGCTGCTGGTGTCTACCCTGGCCTGCAGGCGCTTGGCAACGCCACCTGATTGGGCAGTGGCGTCAATCACAGCCTGAACATTTATAAACTTAAGGGTTTGCGTCCATATGTCATTGGCCCGTATTTTTACATCAGCCTGGTTATAAATTGGCGTGACTTTCATATATACATAATCCAGGGTGTTGGGAGATATTGAAGTGCTAAGGTCTTTAATAATCAGATTACAGGTGTAATCAGACTTGTTATTAGGCACACCGTTGAAATCAACCACTCCAGACGTAGTCCCAACCGTAGTTGTACAGCTAACCGGCAAAACGCTGCCGTCCGCAAGTGACGCGTAGGACGGGTGCGGTATGGTCCCGCTACCGCCACTGTTTTGGGGGTATAGAAACAACGTTTTAGAATTAGCCTGGAGATTTGTTAGGTCGCCGGTGGTAGGGATTGGATAAATACTGACTCTTAACATTGGTATGAAGTTGTTGGCAGAGGAAGTCCAGCTAGTGATGTCAGTAAAGCTAGGGCTGTTGGGCGGATAGCCGGTGACGCTGGGGTTGCTAGGTTGCCAGGAGAGCATGAGTTTATCAAAAGAACCGCTGAAGGCCGAGGTAGTAACTTTCACCACCTGCGACTTATTAGAACTAATCTGCTGATAAGCCAAATCTGTTGGAGTAGGATCAAGTATTAGACAGGTGTAGTGAGTCGAGGCCGGGTTATCTTTAGCCAAGTTTGAGTCGTTATAAAATGGACCGGGTGTTTGGGCGTTGCCTATAAGGGTACTGGCGCCGTTACAGTTTGCAGAGCTGGCATACGGATGTAACAGCGCTCCGGTTGCCGGATCTTTTTGTCTTAAATAGCCCGCCACGTCATTAATGGCTGATTGGGTGGCATAAGTAGCCGCAGCACTAAATTGGCGATTGGTGGCATTGCTCAATGTGCGGCTCATTAGACGGGCGAAGCCAATACTTATAAGTGTTACCACTATAACAAGAATGGATACAACAACTATTGACGCCATACCCTCCTGAGACTTGCGGTGCATATGCCCAATTTTACTACGCTTGAACTTAAAATACACCACTAGTGTAATCCTCTGAAGACAGCAGTGTTGATTTGACTGACAGCACAGAATTCACCGCCCTTGGTGATTTTGCAAACAGGTGCCGTGGGGTTTGTCAGATCCATAAGATCATCATCGCCGTAGGCTACCACTATATTTACGTTGTAGATGTTCGGATTTTGGGTATTTGGGTTGGTGATACTTATATTGGATAACCTCATCTTCTCACCTAGCAACTCCGTAGGGTTATTCAACCTAAGGCTAGGCGGAGTACAAGCACCCAGGGGCACTGTGTCCGTGCATGGCGTGGCACAGGCCGAACTACCGGGCAGTACATCTTTGAGTACCCCAAAATTGCCTCCGGAGCCATTATATGGATGATTGGGCGCCGAATGATTTGGGGTTGCGCTAAGTCCTATTTCATAACCAAGATTATAGGTATAACGAGCATTGCCGATGCAGAAATAGCTATAGCCGCTAGCGCTATCGGTTTGCGGCGGTGAAACATTAGCCGCAGTCTGGAAATTACCGTCTATATCCTGAAAGATGTGAGTGGCAATTTCTTGGGTTTGAGCCAAGGAGACACCCTTATAGAAGATATGGCCAATTTGTAAGAAGCCAGCCAGAGCAACCAGCAATATGATTGAGAAAACGGAGGTAGCAATTAAAAGCTCAACAATAGTAAACCCGCTAGGGTTCATGCGAGACCTTGATAGGCTGAACTTGTGCCCAAAAACCCTTTTCATCTTAGCTATAATCATAAGCTATTTAAGACTGCTTTTCCAGAGGTATTTAGTAGTGCTGTTTCGCGCCTTCCCTACACGTAGGCTGCCACTCAGACGGAAGCTGCAGACAGTAACTGTCGACCTTCTGGGGGTTAGGCGTGGGAGTTTGGATCCAGGCGTATTGCCCAATACTGCTATAGCAATCTTTTTGAAAGGTGGTACCCACTAGACCGCAAAATTTAGCAGACCGAGTAAAATCAAGGCCATCAAGCGCCAAAATGTTAAAAACTGAACCTATGACACAGTTACTGGTGTATGGTTTAGGGACTTCCTGACATAGTAACCAGGCGTTAGATTCAAGATCGCCGGCATCCTGGCCCTTAAGTAGTAAAGGCTGCCAAGCCTCCCCAGAAGCCGACAACCCTAAGCTCTCTACACAAACTCCTGCATTCGGCCCGGCTGCTACGCAAGCCTGAGCCGCCTTACGAAAGTCATTATTATATAAATTAAATAAGTAACCTTCTTGATTCATATAGCACTGGGTTACGTACTTTTCGGCAACGTTGTCGCACGGCGCCATGGGGTCAGTCTTAGAAAAGGTGCCATTGTCGGTTATTCTACTAACATAACCCCATTCGTTCTCCATAAATGCTCCTTGCCAGCAGCCAGTTTGAGCTATCTGGTTGCCAAATGCATCGCATTGGTCAAGAGCCGCGGTCAAATTGTAATCTACGTCTTCCATTATGGCGTGGCCGATGCCATGGTAGCAGAAATGTTTCTGGTTATATGTGTAGCTAGAGCTTGCAAGGATAGGCCGGCATAGCTCGTCAGCTAAACTGCTGGCCGAGCTGCCTTTAATTTGGTCCTCGGCCTCTTCTATATAGCCGTGCATACAGCCGTTATTAAAGTCGCTTCCACACCTTAAAAAGGCCTTGGTGTTCAATCCATTTGATAAAAATATTTGTTTTCCTACATGGTGTGCTCGCAAATGATTATCGCCGGGTAAGTAATTGGCAATGTCGTGGACATAGTAATTTAAACTTGCCAGAGCTGCCTCCGGCCCCACATTTGCCGTTATGCTTTGCAGACCCTGGTCTATACATGCCTCCGTATAACACTGAGCCAGCCACTTGGTAGTTAGGGTCTTGATGAATCTATCGTCAGGCGAAGCCTGCGCGGCCGGATGACGAGCGTCAGCTAAATTAATGGCAAGGATGGCAACGACTATAGCCATTAAACCAAACAGGAACCTGCTGCGCTGCTTGGCTCTTAGCTTCAGCGACCCCAGTCCGATCATGTGTATAGTTTTAAGCTGTCAAGCACCGTCTGCCAGGTGGTGATGTTTTGAGTCCAATTATCCTCTGTTACCATCAGTGAAAAGTAGTAGATAGTGCCAGGACCAAGCACATAAACAAGCTTGCCTTTCATGGGCTTTATTGTCGGGTCGGCGTTAGTTATGTCCAGGTCAAAACTCCAGGCATTCTTCTTTATATTGGCATTGGTAAATTTATGAGGTGCACTGAGCGTTGCATCGTAGCCCGGGTAGCTGTCAAAAACTTGTTTTTTAATAGCGTCTATGTAGTCCGCGCTGTAAGAGTTTTTGACGGCCCCGGACATGAAATCGTTAATGCCCTTTATATACTCCGCATCGTTAGTGTGGCTGTCTTTATAAGAAAATACGAATATGTAGCTGAGCGGATAATTGCGCGAGCCAAAATGTGCAAAAGACTCAGTACTGTAGTTTTGGTCACTTTTTTTAGCTGTGGCGGTAAACTCCGACGGTTTTGAAAATAACATACCTCCGGCCTGCACGGTCGAAAATTCATCGCCGTTAGCATTTTGATAATTGTATTTAGTCACACTGCTCCCGCCGACATTGATCAATCCTGTAGTCAAAGTTAAGTAGCCTATAGTGCCGAGGATGGACGCTACTAATAATGTGATGATTAGAGGAACTTTCCTTGGCCTTTTGCTTTTTATACCAACAACAAGAGCTACTATTAATCCCAGTGGTGGGATTAATAGTGCAACAATAATGGCTAATATCGGAGATCTTTTGAGGTTCCTTATTGAAGAGCTTTTGGACGATGTGCTCGCACTAGTCACCGCCGGCTTGGCGGAATTGTTATTTTGGGGATTGGACGTTGGGGTCATTTTTCTTCCTTTTCTTAAGTATAAAGTTGCTCATTTATAAGCACAAGCATATTTCATCTATAGACAAACCCGAGCTATATGCAGTAATGGCAGCGATCTTGGTAGCCCATAAATTGAAGCGAAAGTTGGATAGGTAATCTTGCCCGGAGTGATGTTGATTCCGCAAGGACATCCAGGCACACAGTAACCGCTCTGGTAGGAACCGGTGTAGGTGGTGGTGTAGGTGCCGACATAACCGCCGGTATAACCCCCGGTATAACCCCCGGTATAACCCCCGGTATAACTGCCGGTGTAGGAGCCGGTGTAACCGCCGGTGTAGGAGCCGGTGTAACTACCAGTGTAGGAGCCGGTGTAGGAAGCTGGTGGCGGAGGCCCTGTGCTAAAGGCAGTTCCATTAGAGCAGACTGTACCCCCCACATTTGTGGCGCAAAGTTTAAAGTAGTAGGTTACGCTGGAGCCGAGACTAACACCGGCGCTTACCGTACCACCTGCTGTAGGATTACAATCAATTGAACTACCACTTGAGGGGACGGTATTGCCATCGTTATAAGACGAGGTGCCATACCAGAATTTACAATAGCTCAAAGGGTAACCGTTAGGATTGGCTGAGCCATTGAGGGTGGCTGAATTATAAGTAACTGATGATGCCGAACCGGCGGATACTGATGGTAACGACAGCGTGGTAAAAGTAGCGTCGGCTCCACAAGTGGTTCCGCCAACATTGTTGGCGCATATTCGGAAATGATAGACAATTCCCATACTAAGGCTGCCGATACTACTACTTGAAGCTACAGGGGCCAGTCCTGAGCCTGCAGAAGAGGTAGAACTAGTAGAACCGTAGGATGTAGAAGTGCCATACTGGAAGTAGTAGGTGCTAGCCAGTCCGCTAGGGTTGACGGTTCCATTAAGTGTTGCTGAGTTAATAGTTACGGAGGTAGCTGAGCCAGTAGCAACAACTGGAGCCGGAGCCGCTCCAACGGTAACGTGGGCGACGGCGGGGGTTGTAACAGTACTATCAATTCCTACGCACGTTAGGGTAAAATCGGTCGTTGAGGTTAGCGGACCAATGTTGCCAGGTGTACCGCCAATCGGGTTGCTAAGAGGTTTAGAGCCGCTCCAAGGACCGGCCGTTGCCGAGCAGCTGGTGGCGTATACTGTGCTCCAGCTAAGGTTAGATGAACCGTTGTAGTTAATCGATGCTGGCGAGGCTATGAAATTGTTTATCTGTGGGGGTGGTGGTGGAGTGGTGGTGCCAGCGTTGGGTGAGGCCGTTGAGTTTGGAGTAGAAACATAGCTGTCATTAGCCTTGTAGTAAACGACTGTTTGCTCTGGGTGATTATCGGCTGAGGTCCAGCCGACCACAATTTTGAAGGTTTTACATGGAGTGGCGGGAGTTGCGCTAGTACAGTCGGTGCCGTAGGTATCGGTAACCGAGAAGTTACCATTAGCGCTATTATCGATTATTGAGGCCGGGCAGCTTCCAACCGCTACTGCAAGAGTGCCATCAGACTTCAAGCAAAAGTTACCGGTTTGTGCTGTGAGATTGCTTATGGTCGAGTGATTGTCGGCATTTTTAATCAGCTCTAGCTGTTGTTGAGCCACTGAGACAGCTTGGTCACGGTATTGAGAGTCTACGCTGGAATGAAGGCTACGGGTAGAAGTTGCATAGGCAACGGTTATAACTATGGTGAGGACGGCCATGCTTATCATAACCTCAACTATAGTGTCGCCTAGTTGACCGAGGTTACGTTTTCTAAAAAGGTTAAGGCTTTTCATTGGTCTATTTTAATACTATTAATAAACGTAGTCCACTGTTCGACATTATTGTCCCAGGGGCCATAATTTTTCTGACTTGCTCATTAATTATCTGCATTCCAGTTGCGCCTTGTTTGGTTAAAGATTTCTAATAATTCCCGTGCCATATTTAAATCCTTACGCTTAATAGTAAACAAAATGTGAATTTATTGCCATAAGTTCTCATTTTGCCTTCATGCTATGATTAACATGATAAAGAATGAGCTTATATGACACTAGGTAGACCATTCTCAGGTTATAGAGCGCTGGCCGGGTTAATTATTGCAATATTGTTGTTGGTTGGCGCAGGATATTTGCTTTTTAATCACACCGACAAAAAACTCACACCCGCCAACCCTCAAAATACCGCTGTAACAAGTATTAACAAGCTTGTTGTTAAAGATTTGGGCGTCGAGATTACTCTATCCAACCCGCTTATTGGCACAACTACCGATACCACTACCCCGCCTAGCTCAACTAAATCCACACCTCTCCCAATTACAAATTTTAGACTGATTCAATATTCGTATCTGGTTCAAAAATGCTTGGACGCTAAGTACAATTTCAGGACTCCTTATGCTAGCTTTTCAAAAATATCTGGCAAAGCAGCGACGGGTGATGCGCAGCTAATGAAACAGTTCAACGGATTTTATATCGAGCGGATTGGCGCTGGTTTAAAGTTAACTTGCAAAGACCAAACTACTCAGGCATCTTTGGATGACCTAAATATTAAATATGACCAAGCGCTTAAAGATGCTTTTGCCAGCGCCCAGCCGATTTAAATTTTGACTTAGACTAATACCAGTGACCCTGGATATCCATGCACCTTACATAAGCTGAGGCTGGACTGTTTACGCTACCACTAGAGCCGTATTGGCCTAGCGATCCGCCGCCGCTGTTAAAGACATTGCACTGCGAAATAGTTACGCCGCATGGATTATTACCCGTAATCCCAGAACTCCAGCTCATGTGCCCGCTATAATTAACATAACCGCCATGATCGTTGCAGTTTGGCGGTGGTGGCGGTGGTGGGTTAACGCTAACAACCGTAGAGGCACTGGTGTTGCCTCCCGGTCCGCTGCAATTGACTGTGTAACCGGTGTTGCCATATAAGGCTCCTGTATAGACATTGCCAACAGACCCTCCCCAAGTGCAGGACGTGGTGTTATTACTGCTCCAGTAAAGATATGTGGCGCTGCCGTAGCCTATAGGATTTGGACTAGGATAAAAATAGTTCATTGAAGGCACGGGTAGGTTTGCAGTCGTGAACGTGTTGTCGTTGCCGCAAGCCGTTCCGTAGGTATTGGTAGCACAAAGCTGAAAGTGATAGGTAGTGAGAGCGGCTAGACTGCCGATCGCGGCACTGACGCTTACAGTTGAACCCCCGGCACCAGCCGAGGTAACCGCGGTGGTTGAACCATAACTAGCGGTTGTTCCGTATTTAAACTGGTAGGTAGTAGCGTAGCCGTTGGGGTTAACGGTCCCGTTGAGAGTGGCCGAGTTATAAGTAATGGAAGTAGTTGAACCGGTTGTGACGGATGGTACCGGAGCGGCGCCGACCGCGACAACGGCGTTACCGTCGGCATTAGAGCCATCAAACGCGATGCAGTGTAGCGCAAAAGTTATATTACCCGAAGTAGTAAGAGAGCTGGACGCATGGCCGCTCACGTCGGTTGTAGATGGAAAACTTCCACTCCAAAAACCAGCCGGACTCGAGGAAGCTGTGCAGTTAGTGCTCTTCACATTCAGGAGTGTCCATTTTAGACTCGTGGTATTTCCAAAGGTAACTGAGTTAGGAGCGGCCGTTAGAATGTTTGAGAAAGCCGGTGGACTTGTTGTGGTAGACGAGTCGGGAGCGGTGGCGGACCCGGGAGTGGAAACATAACTGTCATTGGTTTTATAGTAAATAACTGCCTGTTCTGGTTGGTTATCGGCTGAGGTCCAGCTAACAGTTACTTTAAAGGTTTTAGTGCCGTTTGGTACTCCAGGCGGATTTCCAGTATAGATATTAGCTACAGTGAAGGTTTTATCTCCAGAAGAACCCCAACCACCTAGGGCTATCTTGCAGCTGGCACCAGTTAAGGTAGCAGTGGTGTCGCTGGGACTTATGCAAAAAGAGCCAGGCAAGGTTTTATAGGTATTTATTAGAGCTGAACTGCTGCTGTCGGCACTCTTAATTAGCTCCAGTTGTTGCTGGGCAAAGCTTACGGCTTGGTCACGATATTGTGAATTCAGGCTGCTGTGGAAACTACGGGTGGAAGTGGCGTAGGCAATTGTAATCACTATTGTGAGTACGGCCATGCTTATCATGACCTCGACTATGGTGTCGCCGGTTTGGCGGAAAGTGCGTTTTTTAGAAAGGTTAAGGCTCCTCATAATGGGCAGTTAGTCCCACTCATATCCAATCTGGTAGTTATGCCGGCCGCGGTGCCGCCGAGGCTTAGTTTGGCTTTGCGAGCGCCGTCGCTTAAACATAAGTCCAGACTAATATTATTGACGTAGGTGGTTGACGCGGGTCCGCCACAGCTTGGCGATGTTGACGATTGGATGCAACTCCGGAGGGTTGCCACATCATTAGAGGTAAATGTTTTTTGGTAGGAACTGACCGTAATATCATTGCCGGAGGTGTTGCTGTTTTGAAGACTGGAGTAAAGAGTTAATAGATCGTTCTCGCTGGCGGTGTTGCTAGCTTTAGCTGTCTTTATGGTTAGAGCGTTAATAAGGTTGTAAGTTTCAGCCAGTACAGGCGTGCCGGAACTGTCCACGGCCAAATCGGCGTTTGCCTGACCGGCGTTAGATGGAAAAATGCAGCTATTTTGGCAGGAGTCAGCACCACCGGAGTGCACAGTTCTAAGACCAAAAACCGGATACGAATAAATTGTGGTCCCACCGTTGCTGATTAGCTGTATGGCCTGCCCCAGGTATATACAGGGCTGATTAGTGGCCACACCGGTGACATTCTGCAAAACCGGGCCACTGCCGGTGCTGTTAACCTGGCAGGTGTATTGATCAAGGCCGGGAACGGAAGCTGAGCTAACACTATTGGCCCAGCTCTGTAGTTGTGACTGAAGGTCGTAAACCGCTTGTGAAAATTCGGTGGCCTGGCGCCTACCGTTGAAAATACCGGCTGCCGACACCAGCATTAGGGAACTTATGCCCAGGACAATCATAACTTCAACTATAGTAAATCCGGCGAGATTTAGTTTTAATTGCCTAATTCTACTAAGTACATGAAGGCTGTGGGGATATCCCCGTTTCGCCCTAAACTTGTTTTTATTTAGTTTCCGGCGAGCTAAGCCGCGCTGGACGCCCATCATAAACTAAATTATAGCATAAGCCCTAAGAAGTAATACTAGGGTAAGAACAGGTTCTGGTACCAACTAATTAAACTGTCCCCGAAAACTATGCAAAGATAAGTTGAGAAGATCAGGAAAGGACCGTAGGGCAGCTTGGCGCTCAGGCTCTTCTTGCCTGTCGCTAGTAGCGGTAGTACGGCCAGACTGCCGAGAACCGAGGCCAGAAATATCATTAACAAGCTTTTGCCGGGTGTCTGTAGCAGTGTGCCGGTTATAAGCCCTAGTCGTACATCACCGTAGCCTATCCACCGGCCACTGGAGACGGTAAAAATAATCAAAAATATACCACTGGCCACAGCCACAGCCGCCAGCCAGCTAAGTCCGTAGTGCAGCTTGTTGGGCGCATAGCCTATCAGGTATATAAACTGGCCAACGATTGCCACAAGCAGCGTAGGATATAAAATTTTGCTGGGCAGGAGCATCCACTTCAGGTCGTATAGGGCTAAGGCAACCAAACCAACTGAGCAAATAAGCCAAGTAACGAATAAAACCAGGTTGCCTGCTAGGTCTAGCGAAGTGGGCCAAAACAGGTACGATAATACAAAGATAGCGGCCGTAGTTAGCTCCACAAGCGGCATTTCCATGGAGATTGGCTTGCCGCAGTAGCGACATTTACCCTTTAGGTAAAGCCAGCTAAATAGAGGTATCAAGTCTTTAGGCTCCAGAATATGGCCGCAGATATCACATTGGCTCCGAGCTTTAACAAAATCCATATTTTTATGGATACGCCAAGTCAGAGCACCCACGAAGCTACCAAAACATAGACCTAAAATAAATAAATAGACAGCCAGAGAAATCACTAAGCCTTATGATACCAAAAATCCACCCAGGGTCCTCTTCTGGGATGGATTTTAGTATTTCAGCTATCTAAGCGGCTACACATTGAAGTGTAGTGGCCGATACGGGTTCTAGGTAGTAAACGACTATGATGCTTCTGAGACTACCCCCGGCAGTGACGGAAGAAGGACCATTACAGGTAGCTTTGCTGAATACGTAGAATGTGTCGGCAGCAGGCGAAGCAGGTGCTACATAAGGCGTAGTAACCGTGTTGGCGCCACCGGTTGGCTTGGTGAAGATAGCGAAGTTTTCGTTCGTAAGGTCAGGACCGGCTGCGCCAGTCGAGTCGTTTACGTTGGTGAGAGGCGTCCCGCCACGGTTGGCTTTCCATTCTGAGTAAAGTCCAGCCAGGTGAGCCGAGTCGCTTTTACGCTGGGTGTTTCGTGAGTTACGTTGTAGTGCTGGAACGGCTAGAAAGACCACTAGCATGATGAGTCCGGCGATAGCCAGGACTATCAAGACTTCGATGATTGTGAAGCCTTGATTGTTTTGTTTATTTAACTGTTTTAGGAAGCGGCTACACATTGAAGTGTAGTGGCCGATACTGGTTCTAGGTAGTAAACGACTATGATGCTTCTGAGACTACCCCCGGCAGTGACGGAAGAAGGACCATTACAGGTAGCTTTGCTGAATACGTAGAATGTGTCGGCAGCAGGCGAAGCAGGTGCTACATAAGGCGTAGTAACCGTGTTGGCGCCACCGGTTGGCTTGGTGAAGATAGCGAAGTTTTCGTTCGTAAGGTCAGGACCGGCTGCGCCAGTCGAGTCGTTTACGTTGGTGAGAGGCGTCCCGCCACGGTTGGCTTTCCATTCTGAGTAAAGTCCAGCCAGGTGAGCCGAGTCGCTTTTACGCTGGGTGTTTCGTGAGTTACGTTGTAGTGCTGGAACGGCTAGAAAGACCACTAGCATGATGAGTCCGGCGATAGCCAGGACTATCAAGACTTCGATGATTGTGAAGCCTTGATTGTTCTGTTTATTTAATTGTTTTGACATTTCGCAAATGCCCCCTTTGCATTATTAAAGCATCTGTTATTATTGCTGCTTATGCTTGTAATCCTACTTGTTGTCGATTTAAATTGCAAGCCTAATTCTGACAACATGTGGATTACCCGCCTCCCAGGTTTTTGCCAGCCAAGCCATAGATAGGTAACAATACAGCGGCTACGATTATTAAGGCTATGACACCGACTACAATCATAAGCACCGGCTCGATAATAGTATTTATGGCTTTTATCTGGCTGTCCACCTCTTTTTCATAGTATTCGGCCAAGCGAACAAGCATTTTCTCTAGAGCCCCAGATTGCTCGCCAATGCTTATCATATTAGGAACTAGGTCTAGAAAATGGGGATCACTTTCAAGAGCGGAAGAAAGCGTTTTGCCGCCCTTTACCTCTTCTACGGCTTTATGAATAGAATTGGATATTAGACTGTTGCCGACGGCCTCAGCCGTGGTATTGAGCATTTTAATCATTGGTACTCCTGCCCCAACCAATGTGCTGGCGGTGCGAGCAAAACGGGCCATATATAGTTTCATAAACAGCGGCCCAATTGGCCAGATGGTCATTTTTAGCCGATCAATGAAAATTACACCACTGGAGCTTTTTATAAACCGCCGCGCAAAGAAAGCAGCTGCTCCCAGGGCAATGACCATCAACCACCAAAAGTGAGTAAAGAATTTAGAGAAATCCAGAAGTAGAGTGGTTATAAATGGCAATTGAGTTCCAGGTAATGACTTATAGAGACTACTCACCTGGGGTAGAACAGTTGTAGTCATGAAAATAAGGATTCCAAAAAGTACAACCAGAACTATTGCCGGGTAAATCATGGCGCCTCTGACTTTGCTTATTACCTCGGCATCCTTCTCCTGTTGAGTCGACAGACGGTCTAGCGACACATCCAACGAGCCGGAGGCCTCACCGGCTGTTACCAAACTTATGTAAACATTGTTAAAGACAGTTGGGTATTTGGCCATGGCCGACGCTAGGCTGGAGCCAGCCTCTACGTCTGTCATAATCTTGGAAATTATTTCTTTAAGGACTTTTTGTTTGGTTTGTTTTTCGACGGTACTTAGACTTTGAAGCATTGGCAGGCCGGCATTAATTAGAGTTGAAAGCTGCCTGGAAAAAATAATTTTTTGCTTTGTTGGCACCCGACTACGAAACCCAATAGCAGATTTTTCAGATTTAAGGGTAATGTCTAGAGGAGACAACCCCCGGTCAATCAAAAGTTTGGCCGCCGATTTTTCGTTTTCAGCTTCAATTTCGGCTTTTATTTTTTGGCCGGAGGCCGGATTCAGGGCGGTATAGGCATAGGTAAGCATGCGCCTAGCCCCTCATCAATCTGTCTAGTTCTTCAACGTCTACCGCATAATTTCTAGCTTCGTCGTAGCTGATTTTCCCGGAATGCACCAGGCCTATCAGAGTATGATCCATGCTTTGCATGCCATGCTCAACGCCTGTTTGGATAACCGCCTCCAGTTGATAGTTTTTACCTTCGCGGATGATATTACGCACGGCTGGGGTGGCGATTAGGATTTCAGCTGCCGGTACACGACCACCGCCAAGAGCCGGAATTAGTCGCTGCGAGCAGACAGCCATCAATATATTGCCGAGTTGGGCCCGGACCTGGGGTTGCTGGTGGGGTGGAAAAACATCAATCATGCGGTCAATACTTTGGCTGGCGCTGTTGGTGTGCAGAGTGGCAAAAACCAGATGTCCGGTTTCGGCGATTGTAATAGCCGCCGCTATGGTCTCAAGATCGCGCATTTCACCAATCAGAACTACATCCGGGTCCTGGCGCAGAGCCGAACGCAAAGCCGAACTAAAACTATAAGTATCGTAGTGGACTTCCCGCTGTACAACCACCGAGTGTTTAGATTTATGGGTATACTCAATTGGATCTTCGATGGTAATAATATGCACGGCTTTTTCGGTATTTATCTTATCTACCATGGCAGCTAGGGTCGAGCTTTTACCGGAACCGGTCGGCCCAGTAATAAGAACCAAGCCGCGAGGGTATTCGGCGAACTTATTCAGGATTTGTGGCAGACCAAGGTTCTCTATAGACTTGATTTCATTTGATATCAGTCGCATGGCCGCCGCTAGGTTACCCCGCTCGTGGAAAGCGTTAACCCTGAAACGACCCAGATCGCCAAAGGCAAAGCTAAAATCAAATTCCTTGTCACGCAGTAATATCTGTTTTTGGTCCTCATCAAGCAAACCGAAGACCAAACCTTCAACTGTTTGTTCGCTCAGAGCATCCTGTGCTGGTATAGGCAACAATGCGCCATCAACCCTTATAACAGGCGGTAAGCCAACCTCCAAATGAAGGTCGGATGCCTTGCGTTTGACAACTTCTTCCAGTAAGAATTCTATTTTTGGTGGTTGCACTTTTTAACTCCCCTAACTATCCGCTGAAGCTACACGGTTTACTTCTAGCAGAGTGGTCTTGCCAGCCAAAGCCTTTAGGTAGCCGTCCTGGCGCATAGTCACCATCCCCTGTGCTTGGGCTTGCCTTTGGATAGCCGAGCTGGTGGCGTGTTTGATGATTAGGTCCTGTATTGGTTCTGTGATTTCAAAGACCTCGTAAAGCCCTACTCGACCCACATAGCCGGCGGGATTATCGGGTGTTTCTCTACCCTTAAACAAAGTATAAGCGTTTTCGTTCCCAAGTGGCAAGGCAGAATAACCGAGGTCTTTGGACACCTTATCTACATCTGCACTGGTTTTGGGTAGTAGATTTCCAAGAACTTTATGAATGTCGTCGGTTTCAACATTGTTTGAAGCGTAGGTTTCTTTATCATCCACTATTTTTCTGACCAAACGCTGGCCAATTACGGTGTGGACGGTGCTGGCAATCAAAAACGGTTCAATACCCATATCAAGCAAACGGGGCAAAATTCCAGCGGCGCTGTTGGTGTGCAGAGTGGCAAAAACCAGATGTCCGGTTAAAGCCGCCTGAACTGCCAGGCTGGCAGTTTCTTTGTCGCGAATTTCGCCGACCATTACTACGTCTGGATCCTGGCGCAGAATTGACCTGAGTCCAGTCGCAAAAGTTAGTCCGACGTCCGGATTTACTTGGATTTGGTTGACCCCGTCAATCTTATACTCTACGGGGTCTTCCAAGGTGACTATATTAACTGAATCGTTTTTTATTTCCTGAATCATGGCATACATCGAGGTTGACTTACCCGAGCCAGTCGGGCCTGAAGTGAGTATCATGCCGTGCGGCAACCTAAGACTCTCACGTATGAGTCTCAGCGCCCGGCCGGTATAACCCATATCTTCTAGGTTAAAGCTGCTACCGCTCTTATCCAAAAGACGCATGACAACTTGCTCGCCCCAGACTACCGGACTTATGGCTACACGGATGTCTATAGCGTTCTCTTCGATCTTGATGGTAAACTGTCCGTCCTGTGGAATTCTATGCTCGTCAATCTTTAAATTGGATAAAATTTTTATTCGACTCACTAGGGCTGGCTCGGCACTTTTGGGCAATTTCATAATCTCTCTGAGCACCCCGTCAACCCTAACTCTTATCTTGAGCATGTTCTCCAGAGGCTCAATATGGATGTCGCTGGAACGGGTCCTGGCGGCATAGTTCATTATGGCGCTTAAGGCTTTCGCTATCGGGGAGTCCTGAACTATAGTCTGGACTTTTTGGTTAGCATCAGCCGATTTAGCCTGCCCCGCGGTGTCACCCTTCTTGTCCGCCAACAACTCGTCAACCATTTGGGGTTTGGTGAGTATATCGGTTATGTTGCGGGTCTGGTCATACTTTTCCAGTATGTGCTTTATACCGGACTCGCTGGCGGCGTAGACTTTCAGGGGCCGGCTTATCTTATTACTTAGAAAATCTACAGCTTGAAGGTTATCAGCATCGAGCATGGCTACCACTAGTCGCTTGTCCATCTCACCAATCGGCACAGCCATGTAGTGCTCGGCGACATCCTTATCGAGCAAATCCAATATTTTGGGGTCAATGTTGGCGGTTGTAAGGTTTACATAGGGAACATTGTTAGCAATAGCTAAGGCTTTTGTTAGCTGCTCGTCACTGATATGTCCATCATTAAGTAGAACACTAAAAAAAGGCTGCTTACTACTTTTAGCCTGGTTTTTAAGCAAGTTAAGCTTGTCTTTATCTAGTAGGCCCTCTTGAAGCAGTACATCCTCTGTTTTTACCTGAATCTGAGGCGACAGGACATTCATGGTGCTTTAAATGTCTCCTTTTATTGTGGGCTGCCGTTAAATGGCGTTTGGTTTTGGGTGTTGCCGAGTTGCAGCGGTTGGGCTGGATCCAGTGCGCCCTTGTTGAAAATAGTGTTGTAGTTAGAGTCGTTTTTGATATCCGGGAAAGTCGCGGATATACTGTTGGCCGTATGTACAGTCAGGCTGTGGTTCACCGGTATCCTGAATATCAAACTAGTTAGTATGAAGGAAAGGACCGCCGTTACCCCGGCAATCATAGCTAAAGTAATTATGTCTTTTCGTTTCATTATTTTATCTCCTTGCCAGTTATGATGACGGTTTTAGGTGGCTGATAATAGGTTGTAAGATTGAGACTGACTGTTAGGTTTTCCGCATTACCGGTTAGAGTCAGGTGCGTAACGTCCATCGGTCTAATTGAGCGCTGAAAATCGGCTATTAATTGGGCTACTGAGTCATATTTACCGGTGCCGCTAAGCGTCAGATCAATCTTAGAAGGCGTAGGATTGGCCGAAGGCTCTGATTTTACAGTGCTGGAATCATCAGTTCCGCCTATGCTTGGATTGCTTATACCCGCGGAGCTTAGAATTGTGGAGACGCTTGTGAGTAGCGCCGGAAAATCGTAACTGGTTGGCAAGGCATCCAGGACAATTCGGCCATTGTCGACATCTGGAGATACGGCGTTAGGGCTTGTGTCATTTGTATGATCGATAATATTTTTAGTGGAGCTACCAATAAAGACCTCGTTGTACTGAGTGACTAGGTTGTTGGCATTTTTAATGTTAGCGTTCAGTTGGACGACCGAAGCCTGTCTTGCGTTAATAACCCGTCGCTGATATAGCGCCTGCCCCGCCAGAACTTTTGCGCTAACCAAACAAAATACTGTAGTTACAGTAGCGCCCACTATTATGCCAATAATTTTTTGTTGAGTCTTATCTATTTGCAAAGACTTGCCGCTAAGTTTGGACTTAATTTTCACCTACCTACCCTCCGTGCTTGTCTGGCTACTATTAAACAATGTACTGGCTGGGTCGTTTAGTCTAGATGGCGGGTTGGTTTGTTTGACTGATAGATCTAGGGATACAGCTTTGCCTTGAGTGTCAACTAAGTTATTGGCGAATAGCTTAGTGTCATATTGTAGATTTATAGTATAGCCGGCATTAGTTGGATTAATGCTAAAAGAGCTTTCTACCACCGACGGGAAGGCCGTTTGGCTACAAACTTTCTTATCATTATTCCACTGCCCGCTAGCGGACGAACAGCCTTTTTGATCCTTTACATCGGGTATCGCGTAGGTAGTCGTTTTGAGAGTGTCCACAAAAGTGTTAACGGCTTGCTGAGAGTTGGCCGTACCTGAAATAATCATCGTTGATTGGGTTGTATCAATGTCCAATTTATTGATACTGACGTCAGCCGGTGTTATTTCCGGAAGATATACGAAAATTTGTGATAGGGCGTGCTTGCTTTGGTGTAGCTGGGATAAAGCTTGAAGTTGACTCTGGACCGTAATTATCTGGTCAATTCCAGGTATAGCTTTAAGTTTCTGACTGGCCGCGTCAACTGCCTTACTGGAATTATCCATCTGTCTCTTCTGCACCACATTGACCATTAAAAGCATGGTTAGAAAAATCGCCAAACTAACCACCCCGGCTAGAAGGGATAGTCGAACTACCGTCTTTTCCAGATGTTTAGTGCGGTTATACTCCAACTTGACGTCGGGCAGCAGATTGAACTGTACTTTGCTCATGGGTTTCTCTCCGCTAGTCCTGCTGCGATGGCAAAAGTATTGGATACCGCGTCCAGCTCATTCTGGCGAGCCGGCGGTATGCTAATATTGCGCCAAGCGCTACCTATCTCAACGCTAATGCCAAACTTATTTGCCAGATATATTGGAAACTCTGGCAGAACAGACGCTCCACCTGTAACTATAATTCGTTCTATCTTGAGGGTCGGATAGCGTCCTTGAAAGAATTTTATGGACTTGTCTATTTCAATAGCCAGACCTTCAATAATACTAATAATGGAGCTATATACCTTCCCTTCCAACTTGTCTTTCCCTATACCAAACTTAAAGACGAACTGCCGGGCTTGTTCGCGGTCAATGCCAAGGTGCTGAGCCGTAGCCGTAATAAGCGCCTGATGCCCAATTGGTATTGATCTTGAAAGGTGAGGGACACTACCAACAGCTATGACAATATCGCTAGCGGCGCTACCTATATCTATAAGGACTTGCGCCAAGTTATTATCCGCCGGTACTAAAGACCGAGCCATGGCCATGGTGTCGGGTTCAAAAGCAATTACGTTCAGTCCGATAGACTCCAGCATCTCAAGCCGGCTTTCTACATAACTATTGGCAATCGACGAAAGCAGGACTTCAATTTTTTTGGGATCTTTGGGCGAGTCGCCGATTACCGCCCAGTCAATCTTAGATTCGGCCAGAGGTGTAGGTATGTAAGAATCAGCTTGAAAACGGATAGTTTTGGCCAGCTCATTTTCCGGCAGGCGGTCCATGTCTATAACGGTGGTAAAAACCCGGCTGGAAGCCAGATTAACAGCTACGTTCCTGGTAGATATACCGCTGCTCTTCAAAAGTTGGCTGATTACAGCCATAACTTTGGCCTGGTCAGCCTTGGCCTCGCTCAGGGCAACCGTCCCCTCAAACGGCGCATAGCCGTAGCGCGATAACTCCCTCAAGGGACCACTGCCTTTGAGTTCTACAGCCCTAGCAGCTGTTATACCTAGATCTAAGCCAAAAAAATCAGATTGCCCACTCAGTGTACGGATCATACTTATTGTTGATTATAGCATGAGCGCTTTACTCGCCCACCCTTGTTTTTAATTTTAAAATACCGGGGGTAGTGAGGTTATGCTATCGACCGGTAGACCAGCGGCCGAATTAGAGCTAGTAGAGCCGCTGAAGAAACTGCCGCCCATTATTACATCGGGGGTGTAGTTGATAATTTCGGCAACGTTACACGTTGCTGGCGCTGGCGGGGTGCAGCTACCTCCCGGCGCAGTGAAGGTGTTGATTGAATCTTCGCCGGGGTTAGGAGTTGTTATGTCGCCCTTCACCCGCAAGAAGTTAACCTGTTTGGCAATAAAAGCACCGTTAACCAACAGAGGGTTGGTGCAGGTCGGCGGATAGAAATAATCTAGCGTGAGCGAATTATTGGGATGGCAAGTCCAAATAGTACCGTCATCAGCATTAATCGTGTTGGCGTCATTAGTCGCCGGTTCGGCGATATATACACCGTCCAGTTGCGTCACGGCCGGGTCTATGTAAATACTGCCGCTAGCCACCAACGAAAACTTGGGCACATTGTTGGCATTGTGCGGTGCATAGGTAATGTTACTAGGGATATAAGCATTACCTTTCACAAAAACGGTGATGTGCTTACCAGCGGGAATTGCAATGCCAGCGGGATTAATGACTGCATTTGAGCCGCTCGACGGCGTCATTAAATATTGACCGTCAGCATTATTAAGGTCTATAGAGTCACCGTAAGCAGTTATGTTGCAGCAACTTTGGGGAGAATTTTGCTTTGTGCCAAAATAATCCGGAATACAGTTGCTTTGACGAACATTGCCTTCATATAGCCCTCCCCAGGTATTGCCGCTATGGTTATTAGAAAAAGCTAGAGCCCAAGGGAATGTAGGAGTGGTTGCGGCCTGGGCGCCAGCACTGTTAAAACCATCGTTTTGTGTGGCGTCTCCATCAATTGAGCCAAGCGAGAAAGCCGCATATTGAGATGACGCGCCGTTTGTTTGTAGATAACTTACATTGTTGTTAACTCTGGCATAAGTTAAAATTCCGCCATTTCTGATATCAGCCCCGCCCTGCGGGTAGTTTGAGTCCTGGTAATAACCGGAGGATTGAGCTGGGCAGCTGTTACCGGACTTATACCAACCGCCAGTCATAACATCGCCACCGTATGTCTTAAAATACGGCTGGTTAGCTGAAACCGTGCCCAAAGAGGCCAGTAATAGCAGTGCACTTACAATAAGCGCAGGTAGTCTTTTAAGGTGTTCTACCTTCATACATAAGCAGTATACAGCTATCCACTTTTTTGCAAAAGAGCTGGCAACCAAGAGATGGGATTAACTAACTTCTCTTGAGCGGTTGCTTAGGAAGAAGTTTGATTTTTTTCAACGAGCCTAAATTCCTGGGCAACGGTTTCAGATTGATTGGTGTGTTTAGTTTCTGCACAATGGTTTCTGGGGCAGTCTTGACGTTTTTACGGCCGCCGGCAATAGCTAGTTGGACTATTTGTCTGGCAATGTTAACTTTGGCTATGCTCTCGATAGCAAAACCAGGACTGGTGTTAACCTCTATGACTACCCGCTTAGTCCCGGACGGCATGATGTCTACGCCTGCAACAGCTAGACCTACTGCCCGGGCGGCACGTTCTGCCAAATTAATCTCTTCCTCGTTTGGATTATAGCTATGACCAACTCCGCCGAGCGAAATGTTGGCCCTTATTTCGTCCCTTCGAGCTGAGCTGCGCATCATGGTGCCTACCAACTTTCCGCCAACTATAATAAAGCGCAAATCAACATATCTATCTTTTTTTGTCGGCTCTATAAATTGCTGCAGCAAAATCGGTATGTTATTGGCCAAAAAGCCATCAACGATAGCCCTGGCATCGCCGCGAGAATCCGCTGGCATTACGCCCCGACCATGGGTGCCGGTATTGGTTTTAATGATCAAACGTTTATAAGTGATGGGTTCGACAATCTTCAGAGCCTTATCAACGTCCAGTTCGTAGGCTTCGGTACCCGTTATGGCGGCGCTGCGGGGCACCGGTACACCAGCGGCAGCCAACGCCATAAGGCTGCTAATCTTATTTTTGGCTAGTCTGATTGCCGTAGGCGAAGCTGTGGAATAAACCCCATTACTTATTAATACTTCCAGAGCCAGGGTCGCCAGATTTATGCTTTGCTCATCGGCCTCATTAATTCTGGGAATAACGGCATCAACCTTAACCTGAAGCAGCGTCCCTCTCTTGTTTGGCTGGTACAAAATCCGCTTATTTTTAGTTGTCACGACAACGGTTTTGCGATAATTAATAATCCGGGCCCGATGGCCCTTTAGTCTAATCTCCCGAACCAGCCGTTTATTCTCGTAAACGTCCTCACGGCCTAATTCAGCCGAGAGTATACCAATGCGCATACTTGGAATGATACTCCAGCTTGGAGTTTTATGCTTCAGTGTTCCCGGCTCCACAGGTCCTCGCTGCTCACAAGGGTGAGACCGCTAACGGGCGCTCGTCAGACTTATTGGCGGATACTCGCTAAGGTCAGTAGATAATTCATACCACTGTGGACTGTAGCCGTATTCAAACTTGATTGGCGATGGCACGGCCGGAGCTGGCTCCGCTTGAGACGTAGCTAAATCATTATTAGCACTCTCTGCATGAACGCTGCAGACAGCCAAGGCTATAGTGACAAGTGAAAGTATAAAAATATAGGTAACAAAAAAGCAACGTAAAAACGCAGTCATAGCACCTCCTTGTTATAATATACACTTTATTGTTTAATATGTATATTGCATATGCTTATAAGGGGGTGTCGCCCGCTAGGCTCGGGAATATGCTATCCTGAGCTCAAGAAGCGAAAGACAAAGATGGTAAGTGTAATTAAAAAGCAGCCAAAAACTCCACTAACCGCTGCTCCCTCGGCAGAAAACACTCTGGTTCAAGAAATTGAAAAAACTCTGTGGCGGGATAAATGGCTGTCGGTACCCATTTTTGCGGGACTGGTATTGGCCGCAGTTATTAGTGGTTTCTTGTGGATATACCACGGCTCGTTAGCTCCTGTTTATGTGGCCAACTTACGAGTATCGGCTCACCAAAATCAGACGGATTTGCAAAGTAAGTTAATCGCCAGCACCTCAGATTACAAGTTGTCGATTCAGGATGAAAACGGCCACACCGCAAAGTATCCGCTGGCCAAGGTTGGCATGTCAGTTGATATTAAAAAATCGGCTCAAGCTGCCAAAGCCCAGTTCACCGGCGACGCCCTAGCCCGCCTGCAATGGTGGCAGCCTATAAAAGTTGACTTGGTAGTAAATACTAATAAGGACGCCCTGGATAATTTTTTACACCAATCAGTCATTAAGCTGGATCAGCCCTATCAAAACGCATCACTAAGCGCGGACAACGGCCAAGCAGTCATAACGGCCGATAGCACTGGCAAAGGATGGGATTTGGCTAACCCTTATTATGACGTGCCTGAGGCTGTTGCCAACCTGTCTACCAAACCACTCAAGCTTCAGAAAATGACTATTCCGCCGGCCATAAAACGGTCTGAGCTAAACGATGAGCTAGCCAAGCTTCAAAACATACTGAACCAGAAAATTGTGCTCAATGTTGGTAGTGGTAGCAGCGTTACGGCTACGCCAGCCGACATTGCCAGCTGGCTGGATTTAAACCCTGTAGAGCACGCTAAAACCGTCGACATAAGCGTAAACAGCGGACGGGTTCTGGATTATTTAAATAAAATTGCTAAGCCATACATACAGCCGCCCCGAAGTCGGCTGGTCCAAACCCAAACCGACGGCTCGGTTACGGTTTTAGACCCCGGTACCAACGGCATCGACATCGTTAACAAAGACAAGACGGCTGGCGATATTGCCAAATTGGTACTGGCTGGCAGAGGTGTAAATCAAAACCTCGATATCGACTATGCGGCTGCTAAGACAGTGGAGGTTCAACCCTACGACAGATGGATAGTGGTTGATACAACCGCTAAGCGGATGTATGCCTACGAAAAGAGTACTCTGGTGCATAGTTTTCTAGTCTCCGCCGGCGCACCGGCTACACCAACAGTACTTGGGCAATACGCCATTTATTCCAAGATTCGGATTCAGGATATGCAGGGCGCCAACGCCGACGGCAGTCGCTACTACCAACCAAACGTGGAGTGGGTAAATTATTTCTACGCCGACTATGCCATTCATGGCAACTATTGGCG
>CAZVAN010000002.1:0-56856 GCA_964625245.1 uncultured Candidatus Saccharibacteria bacterium
GCTTTTTGAAGGACAACTACGTTTTCCCTCAACGCCGCTTCTGGAGTAAATCCAGATTCCGCATTCTGCGGAACCGCGGCTACTACCTTTCCTTCTCGTTTTAATATTCGGGGACGGGGTTAACCGTTACTATTTATAATATCACAAACTGGCACTCTCATGTCAAGAGTGCCAATTTATTTAGGTGGAGATTGTTTAGGCTATCCCTTTGCCCACAGTCGCTCGTATATTGAACTGGCTGAATCATCCAGCATTTGGGCTCTAGTTACCAACGTGCCGATATGGCTTCGAATGGTATCGTCATCGGCTGTCATCTCGCTGACTTTACAATCTACCATGACACCTAGCCACTGGGCCTCAATACGGCAAAGCGCGGCGTTAAACCGATCATCAACCGCCCGGTCGGACATACTATTGTCCGATAGCGCTCCGTCCGGATGTACTTGGGACCGGAAAAAATTCAATCCGCTCTCTTCGTCTCGCGCCCTATATACGGTCATTATTGGCCGTGTTCCTCAATAGCTTTGAGCAAGCTGTCTTCCAGCTCAGTCTTCTTCTTCAGCTTCTGTACAACCGGCTTAGACTCAACGTTATCGGCCTCTGGTTTTGCTTCAACTTCGGACTCGTCCTTCTCGGCTTCAACATCCAGTTCGTAACCAGTTAACTTGCCCGCCAGGCGGACGTTTTGGCCGGCCTTACCAATGGCGATACTGAGTTGGTCTTCAGCAACTATGACTCGAGCTTTTTTGCCGTCCTTGTTAATCACAACTTTGGTGATGTTGGCCGGTTTCATGGCATTGCTGACATAGGTCTCGGGCTTTTCGTCCCATACTACGATGTCAATCATCTCCTGGTTGCCAATTTCATCGCGCACGGCGTTGATCCTGGTGCCATGGCCACCCACAAAGGTGCCAACCGGGTCAACCCCCGGCACGTTGCTAGCTACGGCTATCTTACTGCGAACACCGGCCTCGCGGGCAATATCTTTAATCTCAACTGAGTTATTTTCCATCTCCGGCACTTCACCGCGGAATAGCTGGTCTACAAATTCTTTGTTGCCACGGCTAACAATTAGCTGCGGACCGCGAAAGCCTTTTTCAACGTCTTTTAGGAAAAACTTCAGGCGTTGACCGGGGTAGTAACGCTCCCCCTGAATCTGCTCGCTGACTGGCATAATGCCCTGAGCGCGGCCCAGTTCAACCCGGACCAAGCGGCCCTCAACCCGGTTAATTACACCGTTAACTAAGGTGCCGATTTTATCTTCATACTCGGCCAGTACAATTTCGCGCTCGGCTTCACGCAAGCGCTGCAAAATGACCTGCTTAGCGGTTTGAGCTGCCACCCGTCCAAAATCTTCCACTTTTTGAGTCACTTCAATTTGTTCACCAACCTTAATGTTCTTCTGTCTGACTTGGGCGGCCGACAAAGATATTTGGGACCGCTCGTCCTCTACAGTATCCACTACGTCTTTAGTTACAAAAGCTGTAACTTCCCCAGTGTTGAGGTTCATTGTTACCCGCACTTCTTGTTCGCGGTCTCCGTAGTCACGGCGCCAAGCGGCGGCCAGTGCCTGCTGCACAACATCTTGCACCTGGTCTTCACTCAGGTTTTTTTCCTCAGCTATCACTTTGATTGCCTGGGCTAGTTGTTTAAAATCCATTTCCATATTTGCTACCTTTCAAAATTATTTTCCACCCTATTTCATCAAAAAATCCGACCTGACGGCCGGATCGATACAAGCATAAGTATACCTTAGGTTTATACTAATGGCAAGTGAGCAGTAGAAAATCAATTCCGAAGTTCAAGCCCAGTATTTATAAAATATCCGTTAAGCCCGGGCGAGAACTGGCCGAACTAGAAATAACTGGCCAAAAATTTGGGGCGCCCAATAAGCGGATAGAACTCTGCCAAAAGGGACTTAAAGTCCGTAGCGCCAAGATAACTTATCATCAAAAAAATACGGTGGTTGAGCATGAAGTAATCCGTATAAATCACCTGCCAACCTTTGAGCAGGTTAGACTGCACACCAACTCCCCTCTCTACCCCGGCAATTATCAAATCGTGCTCGAGTTTAGCCCCTATGACGCCGCTAAACTGAAGCAACTGGAAGGCGGTGATCTGTCTTCGCAAGCTCTGCGGGAGCTGCTGCCGTCGTTCGACAAGCAAGCGGCCCGGATTGATGCAAAAATAGAGATTACTAATTAATTTCCACAAGTTCTTCTAGCTTTAGTCGGCCGTCTTCACTGCTTACAGAGGCTACGCCTAATCTGTAATCGCCGGACCAGTTATGCTCAGAAGTCCAGATTTCAGCCGCAAATTTCATTTGTTTTAATTTCTTAGGCGTAATATATTCCAGCCCACTGCCCTGCGCCGCCTGGCTGCGATATTTGACTTCAACAAAAACTATAATCTTGTCTCGACAAGAAATAATGTCAATTTCGCACAGACGGCGCTTCCAGTTGCGGGCCAGTATTTTGTAGCCTAAGCGCTCCAACTCCTCAGCCACAAATTGTTCAGCCTGAACTCCAAGGCTGGTCGTATTCATGCCTCATTAGCCATTTCTTTAAAAGGGGCGAAGCTGAGGCGGTGCAGTTCATCGATAGAGCCCAGTAATTTTATGGCTGCCAGGTGAGAAGCTGTGCCGTAACCAACATGCTTATCGAATCCATACTCCGGATAGGCCCTAGCGACGCCTTGCATGTACCTATCCCGGGTAACCTTGGCATAAATACTGGCTGCCGAAACTATCGCCACCAGCTCATCGGCGCCAATAATCGTCTCCACATTTTTGAACTTGTCTGGTGCGTAGTTTATATGACCGTCTATTATAAGTTTCTCTGCTGGCAAAGCACCCAAAGCACTCAGTGCTCTCTTAACACCCAGTTTGGTAGCTGTTGTTAGTCCGTGTTCATCAATTTCGGCCGGCGATACCCAGCCCTCGCCAAGCTCACAACTGTTGGTTATTGATAAGTAGAGTTTTTCGCGTTGAGCTTTGCTTAGTTTTTTAGAGTCCCTTAACCCGAGCGGGAGTTCAGATATCTTCCTAGCTGCTACAACCAGCATCGGACCCGCCAAGCACCCCCGGCCAACCTCATCAATCCCAACCATGCTAGTAGCATAGATTAATTAAAGACATAAATAAATCAGTCTGCGTTATTTTTCACAGCCAACCAGGTAGCGCTTTTGCTAATTTATGGGCGTGGGAGAACAACAGCGTAAGTCCCGAGACGACTTCGAGGTGGGTCTCCTCTTTGAGGACGAGGCCAGGCGGCTGAGGGTGCCGCTTCACGAGCTGCAGATTGAGGCAGCTTCTATCTATTTGTCCCCAACCTACCCTAAATTACGAGATATTGGAGAAAGAAGACAAGCGTTAAACCTAAGTCTCGAAGCTCTGGACCAACCACCCGAAAATAACTCTACTGTAATAGGTTTTAGGGTAGCTGAGGGAGCCTTTTTGATTGTCGACGAAGAAGAAATCCCCTACACCTCCTACCTGCAAAGTGGTCACAGCGGGTTTCCTGAGTTCTCAGGCTCCGGTATAAAGAAGCCAGACGATATTGTGGTGTTCAGTGAGTTTAGACTTTGCAGTCGTGAAGTTAACAGGCTGGTGGTAGTAGAAATGGAAGTTGTCGAATTTCCTGATAAGAACTTTGCTGAAATAGTAGTCTCCCTACCCCCTCGACCAGAAGACAGTAAGTATCTTACCTACAACAAACTTGTCCTTGACCCGCAGCATCATAGGATTGGTTTTATAGACTACGATGACCCCAAAATCGAAGTATTTTAAGAACCGGGCTGGGTTTATTTTTGTTATGCGGGTTCGGTTGGAGTTTCGGCGGTCGCGGCCTTGGCCTCAGCTTCTTCGGCTACTTTTTCGGCCTTGGCGGCCTCGGGATCATAGGATTCTAGTTTTTCTTCGTGGATTTTAGCTTCCTCTAGCTCAGCAACTTCGTCGTGGATGGTGTTAACAGCTTGGCGGTCAAAATCGATACTGCTCAAGCGAGCGCTTTTACCGGTTAGTTCGCGCATGTAGCTAAGATAGTTACGGCGCACACGGCTTCTTCGGACAATTTCAACTTTCAAAACGTTGGGTGAATGTATTAGGTAGGTTTTTTCTACGCCAACACCGCTAGCTACGCGCCTAACGGTAAAGGTTTGGGTTAGGCTGCCACCGCGGCCAACTTTTATAACCAGCCCCTCAAATACCTGCACTCGCTCTTTGCCGCCTTCAACAATTTTTTGATGTACTTTAACGGTATCGCCGCTTTTTATTGCCACGACGGCCGATTTCTTCTGCATATCACTAATTTGTTGGGCCACGCTCTTCATAATTCTCGGAGTATTCTACCTTATAACACCTTTGCTTGCAAGTCTCCTAGGCTAGCCAACTACTCTATAAACTTCCTCTAGCGTGGTTAGCCCAGCTATGGCTTTTAGGATGCCATCCTGAAGCATAGTACGCATTCCCTCGCTGACGGCTTTCTCCTGGAGCATTTCGGCCGTGATCTGATTGGGCGGCAACTTTAGCAACTGTTGTACGCCCGGCGTCATAACCAACTGTTCACGCAAGGCCAACTGTCCGCCATAACCAAAGGGGTTGGCTTCTGACTTACCGGCTTTATACAGTGTAATTTGGTTAATGTCGGGCCTTGGAACATTGGGCGGCATGCTGGCAAGCACCATTTGCAGTTGTTGCTTCAATGCCTCATCGGGCTGGTAGGCCTGCTTGGTGGAATCGTCCAGCCGGCGGACCAGGCGCTGGGCCATTACAAGGTGCATAGCACTGGCAAACAGTGGGTTCACTCCTACCATATCTAGCAAGCGTGTCAGGGCCGCGGCGGCGTTGGCGGCGTGAAAGGTACTTAGCACCAAATGGCCGGTCAGGGCGCCTTGCAGAGCTGTACGGGCCGTGTCTTGGTCGCGTATTTCACCTACCATCACTACATCCGGGTCAAGACGTAGCACGGCGCGCAGTTTTTCAGCAAAATTCTGATTGTCCAGCTGGCCCTCAACCGGTATTTGGACAATGCCGGCCATATTATATTCCACTGGATCCTCTAAGGTTATAATTTTGCGCTCCGGAGTGTTGAGGGTATTGATTATCGAATAAAGAGTGGTGGTTTTACCAGAACCGGTTGGCCCAACCACCAGTACCATGCCGGTTGGGTGAGCTATAACATCGTTGACTACATGTGCTTCGTCAGCGCTTAAGCCGAGATTTTCAAGTTTGAAGAGCTCTAATTTTAGGTTAAATAGTCGCATCACGGCATCCATACCGTAAACCGTCGGTACTGTTTCAACGCGCAGATTTAGAGTCACGTCTTCACCGGTAGCCAGCTTATACTGACGGCTGATATGGCCGGTTTGGGGTTCTTTGACGTTCAGCGATACATTAGCGGCGCTGGCCAGCGCCGCACTCAGATGACGGTATTTTTCCGGGGCAAGATAAGCTACCGGGTGTAGCACGCCGTCCACCCTAAACCTGATGCGGACATTCTCGCGTTGATTTTCTAGATGAATGTCGCTAGCTTTCAGTTGGTAAGCCTGCTGTACCAGGTAGGCCAGCATGTCGTCCGGGCGCACTCTATCAAGCGTGGCACTAACCTGATCAACGAGGGTCTGGGCCGCCGCACCACTGGAAGTTATTGAAATATCCTGATACTCAACTTTTTTGGGTGGGTCGTAGAGCTTCATGTAGTCCATGTAGCCGCTCTCACTTATGATCGAAAAGTTCAGGCGCTGGTCGGTGAAACGTTTTTCTAGGGTATTAATTGTCTGCTGCGAAGTGTTTGTGGTGATACCGAAGTGAATATAGTGAGCATCGGCTACAATCGGCACGGTTTTAAGTCTATAAAGCTCTTCGGTCGTCAGAATGTTTGGATATAGCTGCTTTTGGACAATGTTAGTATCAATATATGGCAACCCCAGCACAGCCGCCCGGCGCTGCGTTGTTTGTTCCTCATTTTGGCGGACATCTATTGCCATAATTCTTACGTTTAAGTATAAAGCATTATCATTATCGTAACTACGACGAGATAGGCTATAGTGGCAGCAAAGATGAAGCACTCAATTTACTTGATTATCCATAATGTCCGCTCCTGTTATAACGTCGGGAGTTTGCTGCGCAGCGCTGACGCCTTCGGTGTGAGCAAGGTCTACATGAGTGGCTATACTCCCTACCCACGTCTAAAAAATGACCCCCGTCTGCCGCATATCGCCGATAAAATGACCCGTCAAATACATAAGTCAGCTCTGGGAGCCGAGACAAGCGTTAGCTGGGCTTGGGAGCCAGACATTTTTGCACTCCTAGCCCGACTGACCAAAAATGGGGTTGAAATAGCTGCCCTCGAGCAAACCGAAACGGCCAAATCGTTGCCTGGCTATGGCACGCAAAAAGACATCGCAATAATTGTTGGCAGAGAAGTTGAGGGCCTTGAGGAAGAAGTGCTTAAAGCAGTAGACGTGCACCTGCAAATACCGATGCTGGGCGCCAAAGAATCATTAAACGTAGCCTCGGCCGGAGCGATTGCTCTTTATCAGTTGCGATTTAGTCTGCAAGAGATGGACAGATCTGGCTAATTTAGCTAAAATGTTTCTTAAATGACCGCAAAAATAAAAAGTTCGCGCCAAAGCTCAACCAGCCACAAACATAAACCAAGTGGCACTAGCACTAAATCCTTTGAAAAGGTCTACTGGCCCTATATCCCGCTTGTTTTGATAATGGGTCTGGTTGTGTTTCTGGCTTCCCAAAACGGCGTACTGGCTAGTGTTATAAAAAATCCGGCCGGAAACGTACTGGCTTACGCCACCAGTATCAGTCCTAGTGATTTACTGGCGGACACCAACTCGGCCAGAGCCGCTAGTAACATCAAGCCGCTTAAGACTAATCTGGAGCTGGCTAGAGCCGCCCAAGCTAAAGCCAATGATATGGCTAGCCGTAACTACTGGAGCCACAATACACCAGAAGGAAATCCGCCATGGGTCTTTGTGGAGGCCCAGGGCTATAATTACCAAAAAATCGGCGAGAACCTGGCGGCCGGCTTCAGCGACTCCCAGGCTACCATCAACGGTTGGATGGCCAGCCCAGAGCACAAAGCCAATATGTTAGACCCGCTATTTAACGAGGTTGGCTTTGGTTTTGCCAATAACCCCAACTACACTTCGACCGGCAATAACGGCCCAATGACTATAGTTGTGGCCTATTACGGCGAACCGACTCCCGGAGCAGCTACGGTTGCCGCCGTAGCGCCATCTCAAATAAATGGCGCCTCTCAAGTTACCCCGTCTACCATTGGCCTAAGCCCACAATCAACCAGTCGAGCCCAGCTAGCCTTAGCCGGCTCACCGGTAGCTCGCTATAGCACTTGGCTGGCAGTTGTCGGTCTGACAGCTGTCATCTCAATCTGGCTGAGCCGCCACGTCCGAGCACTTCGACGGGTTGCTATAGAGGGCGAAAGTTTTGTGATTTCACACCCACTGTTTGACGTAGGTCTGCTGCTGCTTGGTTTTGCTTTTTATACATTGACTCGAACCGTCGGCCTGATTCTTTAGTTTAGGGAAAGGGAGTAGCCGCGGTCAGCCTTTGGCTGATTCGGATTCATTCCGAAAGCGGCGTTGAAGGAAAACCGTAGGTTGTCCTTCAAAAGCCTTAGCGCACTATCACATTTGTGGAGCCGAAGATTTTGGCTAGTTCTCGCACGCTCTCCTCATTGATAGCAATCGTTTGCGGCAGTTTTATAGCCTGCTTGCTGGAACTCGCTCCTGTGACCAAAACAACTTCATTGTCGCCGGCAAAACCGTCCAACTTTTCTTTAAGACTTAGGAGCATGGGCTGATTAGAGCTATCTTCCATTCTGATAAAGACTTTCGGCGGTAAATCTTTTTTAGGCATAGGCGGGGTTTTGGCCCGCCCACCTATATAGGCCGTCTGCTTAGTAATTGAGTACAGCTGTCCCTTTGGCTGGTAGTTTTTGGCCTCAGCAAGCTCAATCAAACGGGCTTCCTCAAGCATCAGCTTTGGTCCATCATCGCGCGATACATCAATCCGGCCACTGGCCAAGATAATTTTGTCTTTCTGCCATACCGGCCTGGTGCTGTCGAAAATTTTGGGAAAAACTACTACCTCCATTTCACCGGCGGCGTCGGCTATTTTAACAAAAGCCATCTTACTACCATTTTTGGTTGTTATCTCGCGAATATCGTTAATAAAGCCGCCAATACTGACGTTCTTCTCGGCTAAAGATTCGTTTATCTGGCTGATTGGCAGGGCAATTTCAGATAGTAGTACTTCATAGTCCTCTAACGGGTGGTGACTTAAATAAAGCCCCAGTAGTTCCCTTTCCCATGCCAGCTGAGTATGAGTCTCCACGTCCTGAGCCGGTACTGACAGAACCAATTTTGACGGCGCCATATCAACCGATTCACCGAAAAGATCAACCTGCCCACTGCTGGCTGATTTTTGGTATTGGTTGGCTAGGTTAAGAATGTTATCAATATTGGCAAGCAGTACTACACGCTCCGAAAAATCGTCCATAGCCCCGGATTTTATGAGACTTTCCAGAGCCTTGCGGTTAACTATCCGGCAGTTCACATTTTTACAAAAGTCTTCAATGGATTTAAATTTGCCGCCAAGCGTTTGCCGAGCCCGGAGAATTTCTTCAACCGCACCGTGGCCAACGTTTTTTATGGCGTCCATGCCGAAGCGGATCTGAAATTTTTCCGGAACGACAGCGAACTCGTGAAATGATTCATTAACACTTGGCGCTAGAACTTCTATGCCCATGTGTTTACATTCGGCGATTTCAATGCTCAAACGGTCAATATTGTCATAGTCGCTAGTCATAACAGCCGCCATGTAGGCGTCTGGGTAATTGGCTTTAAGATAGGCCGTTTGGTAGGCAATAAGGCCATAGCAAGCCGAGTGCACTTTATTAAAACAATAAGCCGCGAATTCTTCCAGCTGCAGCCAGAGTTTTTCAATCAACCGGCGGTCGGCTCCGACAGTTTTGATGGCGCCTTCGATAAATTCGTTTTTCATTTTGGCCATAACTTCTGGAATTTTTTTGCCGATGGCTTTTCGCAATGTATCAGCCTGTCCACCAGTGAAGCCGCATAAATCCTTGCTAATTTGCATAACCTGTTCCTGGTAGACAATAATGCCGTAGGTGTTTTCAAGCGAGGCTTTCATGGCCGGGTGCAGATACTCAATTTTTTTAGTGCCATGTTTTCTAGCAATGAAGTCATCTATCCACTGCATTGGACCGGGACGATAAAGTGCCACCATGGCGATAATGTCTTCAAAAACCGTAGGTTTGAGTTGCTTGAGGTAACGCTTCATGCCAGCCGACTCAAGCTGGAAGACGCCGGTCGTATCACCCCGCTGAAGTAGCTCAAAAGTTCGCTTGTCGTCCAAAGGGATATCTTCAATCCGAATATCCTTGCCGTGAACCTTTTTTATAATTCGCAGCGTATTTTTAATGGTTGTTAGGTTTGAGAGTCCCAAAAAGTCCATCTTAAGCAGCCCCAGCTCCTCCACCGGGACCATAGAATATTGAGTGGCGACCACACCCTTCTGAGACATTTCCAGAGGTGTAAACTTGGTTAGCTTGTCGGGCGCTATAACTACACCAGCGGCGTGAACGCCGTGACTGCGAATCGTCCCTTCTAGCTTTGTAGCCAGGTCAAAAACCTTGGCCGACTGGGCATTGTTATTATTCTCAGCCAGTAGTTCCGGAATGGCTTTGAGTGACTTGGCCAGGGGTGTATGCCGGCCCTGAACCGGCGGCGGAATCATTTTTGCCAGCCGATCAGCATCGGCATAAGGCACCTGTAAAACTCTAGCTACATCGCGTACTGAGTTTCTAGCCGCCATCCGGCCAAAAGTTACGATATTGGCCACTTTGTCGTGACCATACTTGTCTAGACAGTATTCAATAACCTCATCGCGCCGGGTGTCTTGGATATCGATATCCATATCCGGCATGCTGATACGGTCGGGATTCAGAAAACGTTCGAAAAGTAGATCGTATTTAAGCGGGTCGATTTCGGTGATTCTAAGAGCGTAGGCCAAGATAGAACTGGCAGCGCTACCGCGTCCTGGTCCAAAAACAATTCCGTTATCTTTACCCCAGTTTATAAAATCTTGGACTATCAAAAAATAGCCGTTAAAGCCCATAGTATTAACCACGTCGAGTTCATACTCAGCTCTGGCTACGACTTCTTTGCTGAGTTTCTTCTTGGCGCTCGCAATAGTCAATTTACTAAGGTTATTTCTGGGCACTTCGGCATACCGCCAGGCCAGCCCTTGCCAAACTATGGTTTCCAGGAAATTTTTTTCGGTTTCGTTTTGGGGCGTCGGAAATTTAGGAATTAAGATTTTACCAAGCTCAATCTGGACATCGCAGCGGTCGGCGATTGCTCTCGTGTTTAATATTAGTTCCGGATTAGTGCTGCCCCAACGTTTGATAATCTCTTTAGGCTCAGCCACGTGTAGTTCAAATTGCTTTAAACTAAAACGGTTTTCGTCAGACAAAAAAGCACCCGTCTGAACGCAGAGCAATATTTCATGGGCTTCCTGGTCTTCGTGGTTTAGGTAGTGAGCATCACAGGTGACAACAGCCTGAATATCCAGTTCGTGCGCTAGCTTTAACAATTTGTCGTTAACTCGGGTCTGGTCCTTCCAGGCTGTGGGGTGGTTGGGGTGGCCGTGGTCTTGGAGCTCAATATAATACCGATCACCAAGAAGCTGCTTGTACCACTGGGCGGTTTTTTTGGCCAAATCATATTGGCCCTGGCGCAGGGCATCACTGACTTCGCCGCCGATGCACCCAGATAGAATTATTAGACCTTGGTTGTACTTTTCCAGCAGCGCTTTATCAATTCTGGGACGGTAATAAAAGCCGTCAAGATTAGCAATGGAAGCCAGATTCATCAAGTTTTCATAGCCAATATTATCCATAGCCAGAATCGTTAGGTGGTAGTACTGCCGGTCGTGGGCCGGATCTTTGTCGGTATGGCTCCGTGCTGCCACGTAGGCCTCCATGCCAATGACCGGCTTGATGCCTTTATCGCGAGCTGCTTCATAGAACTCGATAGCGCCGCTCATAGTGCCATGGTCAGTCACGGCAACGGCCTGCATCCCCAACTGCTTTACTTTTTTTACAAGCGCCGGCACTTTGGTTAAGCCATCGAGCAGACTGTATTGGGTATGGTTGTGCAGATGCACATAATCACTAGCTTTTAGTTTTGCCCTCTCACTCATTAACTCCATTATAAATTAAGAGTCGCGTTTGTGGTGCGACTCTTTTTAACAACGCTTATGAACTTAGTTAGCTTTTCAGGTATTTACTAAGATTTTTTTGAGCCAGCTTAACTTGCTTAACTGCTTTTGCCAGTTCGGGGTCGCTGCTCTGACCGGCACGGAAGGCCTTTAGTACTTCGCTGGCTTTATTTTGGGCGTCACGCGCCTTAATTACGGTTTCGTCAAACTCTTCGCGAGCTTTAGCGCTCAAGCTAATAGATTTAGTCTTGGCAATCTTAATAGCCTCACTCAGCTCATCAACGCCGTTTTGGAGATGCTCAGCAGCCTCGTTTTTGAGGTCTCCGGCTTTATTGGCTAAATCTTTGCGGGTCTGGTTCCCGCTTTTTGGCGCGGTTAAGATTCCGGCAACGTAACCGGCTAAACCGCCAACAACGGCTCCGACGGCTAATTTTTTCTTGGTATTCTGCTTTTTCTGGTATCTCATATTTCTAGCCTTTCCTACGGTTATATTTAGATGCCTGATTAACGATATTGCTAACTAGTTTTAGAAACGCTAGTGGTGACGCAACTTTTCCTATGTTATTTGCCGCTGTTTCCACCGATTCGGCCACAATCTCGGCGTGATCGGTAATCCGCCTTAGTTGTTTGATAAATTTAATAAAGTAGACCAGAGCGATAATCGCCGAGATTAAGAAAATTGCTAGAACCGTACTGACAATGATAACTAGAATTGAAGCAGCATTATTTATATCCATAAAGGTAGTATAGAACTAATTTCCGAGTGTTTGCAAATATTCCCTGAAGTCGTCGCCCACCTCTTGATTGTCGAGAGCGAAATCAACTAGCGTTTTTAGATACCCGAGCTTGTTGCCGGTATCGTAATACTTACCCCCAACAATGTTACACCCGTAAAATGGCAGACCGGCTCGTATCATAGGTTCCAGCACAAAAGAGGTTAAGTAAAACTCATCGCCTTCCTTGAGTAAATCTAGGCCCTTATTAACGTAAGAAAAGACGTCCGGCGTAAGTAAGTAGCTGCTCACAGTAGCCATGTTTGAAGGTGCGTTTTCACGGCCTGGTTTTTCAACCAATTCACCAATCTTAAGAACGCCCGGTTTAACCTCCGTGCCGGCAATTACTCCATATCGGTCAAAGTCTTGGTCGTCGTGGATTTCTATGCACGAGAGTATGGAGCCGTTCAGTTCGTTGTAGTGATCAATCATTTGTAAGAACCGGTTAGGCTTCGCAACAATCATATCGTCAGCAAAAGTGTAGATAAACGGTTCATCGCCAACCAGATGCGAGACATTCAGAATTGGCCTGGCGCTGCCATAAGGGCCTTTGGGTTGGCGGACATAGGCAAAATTGACCATGGTAGAAATCTTGTTCAAACTTTTGAGAAGTTCGTCTTTACCACTTTGTTTTAGGCTGGCTTTTAAGTCGGTATTGACGTCATCAAAATGATCCTCGATGGAGCGCTTATGATATCCGGTGACAATAATTACGTCCTGGATGCCCGCCTCGGCTAGCTCTTCAACCACATATTGGATTATCGGTTTGTCTACTAGTGGCAGCATTTCTTTGGGCATGGCTTTAGTCTGAGGCAATAGGCGTGTACCCAGTCCTGCAGCCGCCACAACCGCTTTTCTAACTTTTTTATTCGACATTGCTAAACTGCTCCTAGCTGTTTCTTAATTAACTCAACGGCCACTCCGGGGTTAGCTTTACCGGCACTGGCGGCCATGACCTGCCCGACCAAAAAGCCTATGGCCTTTTGCTCGCCTTTTTTAACATCCTCAGCAGCCTTGGGATTATCGGCAATTACCTTAACTACGATTTTCTCAATTTCAGCCTCATCAGAAATCTGGATTAAGTTTTTCTCATTGGCAATAACTTCTGGATCCTGAGCAGTATTTAGCATTTCCCAAAATACGTCCATGGCGGCTGTGGAGCTGAGTTTATTTTCGCCAACCATTTTGGATAATTTTATGAAGTGGTCGGTGCTATGTTCAAGCTGACTAGATACGTCTTGGGTGCCGTCGTTAAGCGTATCGGTAGCGTGCACAAACCAGAGGGCTACGCGCCGGGCGTCCTCGGGCTCGGCCTTCTCCGCAATCTGCAAAACTTGCTTGACGATAACCGGGGAGTCAAGGATATCCTCAGCCACCTTGTCGTTAAGCTTAAGCTTGGCAAGCTGCACGCGGATGGCCGGCGGTAGCATTGGTAATTCTTTTTTTATTCCGGCCAAATAACTATCTTCAAGCTGCAGCGGCGGAACGTCAGGTTCTGGCATGTAGCGGTAGTCTTCGGCCTCTTCTTTACTGCGCTGGCTGGTTGTCTTTTGTTTGGCTTCGTCCCAACCGCGAGTTTCCTGGACCACTTGCTCACCTTTTTCGCTCAGTTCAATTTGGCGGTTTATCTCATGCTCCACAGCGGCTTCAACGCTACGAAAACTATTCAGGTTCTTAGTCTCGGTTCGTTTGCCAAGCTCGCTGGATTTACTGACGCTGACATTAACATCAAAGCGCATATTGCCGTGGTACAAGTCAACATCGCTAACATCGGCGTATTTCATTAGAAGGTAAAGCTCCCTGGCAAATGCTTTGGCCTCGGCCGGACTGCTCATATCCGGCTCGCTAACAATCTCCAGCAGTGGCGTGCCGGCCCGGTTTAGGTCTACCAGTGAGTAGTCGACGCCTGCCGGATGGATATTTTTACCTGCATCTTCCTCAAGATGAGCCCGGGTGATACCGATAGTTTTCTTTTGCCCGTCAACCGTAATTTCAACCTGGCCTCCCTTGATAATCGGGTTTGCGTACTGGGTAATCTGGTAACCCTTAGGTAAATCCGGGTAAAAATAGTGCTTCCGGTCAAAGTGGCTGAATTTCTCCGCGATGGTTCCAAGTGCATAAGCGGCACGAACTGCTAAGTGTATGGCGCCTTCATTGAGCACTGGCAAGGCCCCCGGCATACCCACGCAGATGTGGCTGATTAGCGTATTGGGCTCCGCCTCCCGGGCGTCATTACCTACTGCCGCGAATAGCTTAGTCTTAGTTTTAAGCTGAACATGCGTTTCAATACCGATTGTCGCCTTATATTTGCTGCGTTTATCTTCTGAGACTGCCATCAGATAGCCCCCAGGTCTTTTAAGCCCTGACGGAATCCCTGTAGGGCATTCTGAGCTTCAGATTTTTTGAGTTTTACCCCCGGCTCATGAACCAGGCGGTTCCGTAGTTTGTGAGCGTACCAAACGGCGTCGTTGTCGCTCAGCGAACGCTGGGCAGATACCAGCCGCTCACCAGCCGTTTTCCCTTTAAAATGACGCTTCTTCAAGGCTTCATCAAGCAGCTTGTCGGCGTCAATGACCGCCAGGACCATGCCCTCCGGCGATGACTTAACCCGGGCCAGAAGTTCCATCCAGTGGTTTTGGAAATACTCCTGGTTGAGACCCCGTTTTTGACTGCCATATCTGGGACCAACTCTAGCTATGACGACCAAAACTACAATCCCGAATAATATGGCGCCAACTAAAAATAGTGTCATTTGCCAAGTCCCTCAAAGGTCTTAGCCGCTGACAGTAACTGTCGATCACTCTTATAGTCAGCTATCATTTGCAGCCCAACCGGCAAGCCGTTGGCATTGCCAGCCGGCAGGCTGATGCTTGGATTGCCAGAGATATTGGCGGCCACGGTCATTATGTCGGTTAGGTACATTTGCAATGGGTCCTGGGTGCGTTCGCCAATTTTAAAAGCCGTCATCGGGGCCGTAGGTCCAACCAAAAAATCATACTTCTTGAAGGCTTCGTCAAATTCCCGTCTAACCTTAGTCCGCACCGTCTGCGCTTTTTTATAATAGGCCTCGTAGTAGCCGCTAGATAGAACGTATGTGCCGATCATAATCCGTCGCTTGGCCTCGGCCCCAAAGCCTTTTTCTCTTGATAGCTCATAGCTCTCCTGCAGGTTTTTAGCCGCCGGGTCACTGAAACCATAGCGCTGGCCGTCATAGCGAGCCAAGTTACTGCTGACCTCGGCTGGGCAAATAATATAGTAGGCGGCCAAGGCCAGCGGTACATTTGGCAGGCTAACTTCCTCAACCACGGCTCCACCAGCTACCAATTGACCTACAGCATCATCAATTCGCTGTCTTACCCCCGCGTCCAACCCCTCACCAAAATATTCTTTAATTATGCCGATTTTTTTGCCCCGAAGATCAAGCCCCTTATCAACGTAAGTCTTGCCGTCGCGTTCAATGGTTGTAGAGTCCAGTTCGTCGCGGCCAGCCATAACGTCGAGCACCAGCGCAGCATCATCAACCGTTCGAGCCAGAGGCCCAACCACATCAGTGCTGCTGGCCATGGCAATAACGCCGCTGCGGCTAACCAGTCCGTAGCTGGGTTTGTAGCCGACTACACCGCAAAAGCTGGCCGGCAAGCGGATAGAACCGCCGGTATCAGTCCCCAGAGCAAACGGAACAATGCCCAGCGCCACGGCCGCGGCCGACCCACCAGAACTGCCCCCTGGTACACGCTGCTTGTCGGCAGGGTGCTTGGTCACAAAAAAGTCGCTGTTTTCGGTGCTGCTGCCGTGGGCAAAAGCATCCAGATTAGACTTAGCAATACAAATCGCCCCCTCGGCCTCCAGGCGGTTTATGGCCGTAGCCTGGTATGGTGATTCAAAGGGCTTAAGTATGTTGCTGGCGGCGGTGGTTTTGCCGTTAAACGTTAAGAAGTTGTCTTTGGCTATAAAGGGTACACCAGCCAGCCGACCTACGCTCTGGCCTTTTTTAACCATCTCATCGATGGCTTGAGCGCGGGCCATAGCTCTATCGTTGGTTAAGGATATGACGGCATCATACTCTTTGTTTTGCTCAACGGCCTTTAAGGCTTGCTCAACCAGCTTCGTGGCAAGCAGTTCCCCCGACTGGACCTTGGCAGCGATTTGCGAAATTGAGGGCCAGTCCATTTAAAGCACCCTTCTAACCTTGAATTGACCGTCCTGAGTAGCCGGAGCGTTTTTTAAGAGGTCGTTTTGGCTGAGATTATATTCCCTTACTACATCGCTACGTGTGATATTCGCCAGCCCCGTAACTTGGTAGGTGGGTTCAAGGCCAGTTGTATCAACGGCGTTGAGTTTTTCGACATAGTCCAGTATCTCCGAGAGCTCAGTGCGGAATTTTTCAACTTCTTCATCAGTTAGCTTTAGCCGACTTAATTTGGCCAATTTCAAGACGTCTTCGCGAGATAGTTTACTCATGACTTATCCTTTAATTATAGCAAAGTAGAAGTGTTTTTATCTAAAGCTTGGCTTTGATCTCGCCAATGAGGTCTCGCAGGTCGGCGGCTTTTTCAAATTCCAAATTGGCAGCGGCCAGATCCATTTGCGAAGTTAAGTCTTTTATAAGGTGCTTGTACTCGTCTTTAGGAATTTTCTTAAGATCAATCTTAGGCTTTTCTTCCTTTTCAACTGACCTGGGTAGCATCTCACCAATTTCGCGGCTAATGCCAGTGGCTGTGATGCCGTGCTTTTTGTTGTGAGCGGCTTGAATCTTCCGGCGACGGTTAGTTTCGTCAATCGTTCGCTGCATACTACCGGTAATTCGATCGGCGTACATGATAACGCGGCCTTCCTCGTGGCGGGCGGCCCGGCCAACGGTCTGGATTAGGGCCTGCTCGGATCTAAGAAAACCTTCTTTGTCGGCATCAAGTATAGCCACCAGGCTGACTTCAGGTAAATCGAGTCCCTCGCGCAGCAGGTTAATGCCGACCAGGGCGTCATAAACTCCAAGTCGCAGATCGCGCAGAATATCAGTCCGCTCTAGAGTATCTATTTCGCTATGGATATAGGCTACCTTGAGGTTGAGCTCTTTGAGGTACTCGCTCAAATCCTCGCTCATGCGCTTGGTCAGAGTCGTGACTAAAACCCGTTGGCCCTTTTCAATGGTTGTCCGGATTTCAGCAATTAAGTCGTCTACTTGGCCTTCAACGGGACGGACTTCGATCTTCGGGTCAAGTAGGCCAGTTGGCCTAATTACCTGCTGGGCTGGGGCCGGGCTGCGCGAAAGTTCGTACTCAGCCGGCGTGGCGCTAACAAAGACCGTCTGGTTCATGTGACGTTCAAACTCCGTGAAAGTTAGCGGCCGGTTATCAAGAGCGCTGGGCAAACGAAAACCGTGTTCTACCAGGACTTCTTTGCGCGCTCGGTCGCCGTTATACATACCGCGGACCTGTGGGATGGTCATGTGTGATTCATCAACCACTAGCAGGTAATCATCTGGGAAATAGTCCATTAGCGTCGCCGGCTGCTCACCTTCCTCACGATTAGTTAGGTAGCGGCTATAGTTCTCAATGCCTTTCACAAAGCCGGTTTGCTCCAGCATCTCGATGTCGAACTTAACACGTTGCTCCAGGCGCTGAGCTTCAATTAGCTTCCCCTCGGATTTGAATAGAGCCAAACGTTGCTCGGTTTCTTCGCGTATTTTTATCAGCGCCTTTTGCAGCTTTTCATTCGGCGTTACGTAGTGGCTGCCTGGGAAAATGGTTTTTTCTTCTAAGTTGGCTTCAATCTCGCCGGTGAGCGGGTTTATTTGGGTTATACGCTCAATTTGGTCGCCAAAAAATTCCACTCGGTAAGCCGCTTCTTCGCCGGCTGGGAAAATGTCGACCACATCGCCGCGCACACGGAAGGTGCTGCGATGGAAGTCTATGTCGTTACGGGTATATTGGATGTCGTTTAGTAGCCGCAGGAGTTTGTCGCGCAGACGGCGCTCGCCCCGCTTTAGCTTCACCGCCATGTTTCCGTAGTCTTCAACCGAACCGATGCCGTAGATGCAAGATACGCTAGCCACAATAATTACATCGTTGCGCGAAAGCAGTGAAGCCGTAGCGGCGTGACGCAGGCGGTCAATTTCCTCGTTTATGTCGCTGTCTTTTTCAATGTAGGTATCACTTCTTGGAATGTAAGCTTCCGGCTGATAATAATCAAAATAACTTACAAAGTAATGGACGGCGTTGTCCGGGAAGAACATCCGAAATTCATTATAAAGCTGGGCCGCCAAGGTTTTGTTGTGGCTTAGTATTAGAGTAGGCTTTTGAACATTTTGGATTAGATTAGCAACCGTAAATGTTTTGCCGCTGCCAGTTACGCCAAGCAGGGTCTGGTTTTTTTCACCTTTGTTTAAGCCGTCAGTAAGAGTGGCGATAGCGCTGGGCTGGTCACCAGTTGGTTTATAGTCGCTCTTAAGATGGAATTTGGCCATCTCCTAATTGTAGCAACTATAGCGACTGTATGCTCTTTAGGACACCGGAAACGTTATCAAGCGTAGACTGGGTAATGCACGGCTGAGTAGATTCAGGCGACACTTTATTTTGAGAACAATCACCCGATACTTTTAAAAGTTCAAAGGCAAGATGGGCGGCGTCTACATTTATTGCTGGTAGTGAAATAATTTGATACCCATCGAGCAAATCTGTTTCCCCCTCGCCGGGATTGGTAAGAATTGTTATATACGAAGAGTCGTCATTGTATATAACTGGTTGCATAGAGCCGTTGCTCTCAGATTTGCCTTTCATTGCTTGCAGGTTGGATCTCACATTTGCCGCCGTATTACTTGTGGGAACATCGGTGCATCCTCTAGAATCGTTGCAACCGCTAAAGACATAATCAGTTGAATCAAGTATTAAATTTGCAGTGACACCCTCTGCAACTCCAATCGGGGCGGAGTGGAAAGAAAGCCAGTAGCTCGACCCCTTGGACCCGTCCGATTTAGAAAATTGAGGACTACCCCACGCATTTGGATAGGCTGCCTTAAATCCATATTGCGTGTCTACATACCATGTCCAATTATCTGGCAATTTGAAAGGTGCTGGATTAATGATTTGAGGCGCACTTTTATTAGAGCTTAGTTTTGACGAAGTCACTAATGCGGTTTTTTTAACTGGAGTGGCATTATGATTATTGTGCCAGGCATACCAGCCGGTGCCGCCGATGATGGCAATTATCACCAAGATGAGCAGTCCTTCTAGAACTGCGAAACCTTTTTGAGTCTTCATAGTTGTCCTGGCTCCAATTAGTTGGGCAGTACCTGTAGTTTTGGTACAAGTGCCTGGACTTCGTTGCTTGCGGCATTTTGAGCATCAACGGTCACGCTGTCTGAGCATGCTGCATGGTCGTGGGTGAATCTATAGTAGTAATTCCCGACATGAGTATAGGTAGTAGGATTTTGTGCAGCATCCTGTTGGGCGGTTAGACCTCCGGTGCCATCGGCGCTGACATCGTCGCTTGGAGCATATCTATCGATCTGGCCGGCGCCAAAATCCGTGCAGCCATAAGTATCGGCGAGGTATTTTGAGGTAAATAAAGCAGCGGTACCACCACCTGCTGACATTGTATAGGTAAAGGTGTCCGTGCCATCATAAGGCGCTCTTACACCCCACTCTTTGATAGTTAGATATGGCTGGTTGG
The DNA here is from genome assembly GCA_964625245.1 of uncultured Candidatus Saccharibacteria bacterium. Lineage (GTDB taxonomy): Bacteria > Patescibacteriota > Saccharimonadia > Saccharimonadales > UBA10212 > CAZVAN01. The sequence goes on from CAZVAN010000002.1 coordinate 19,720, forward strand.
TGGGTGTGGTGGCTGATTTCTTCGCAGTAGTCTTTGCGGTTGGAGTTTGATTGGTACTAGCGGCAGCGGTAAGGGTTTGGTCAGTCTGATTTTTAGAATGTATTACATACCAACCCGTGCCGCCGATGATTCCGATGATGACTAAAATGAGCAGTCCTTCTAGGACTGCGAAGCCTTTTTGTGAGTTTTTCATAATTACTCTGAATATAAGCTGGGTTGAGCCAAAACACAAGCGCTTTGATTATTGGTAGATGTCTCGGTATTGTTTATTGATGCCATCGAGTAGCTTGGTCAGTTTTTCAACTAGAGCTTCAGCGTCGGTTTCAAAAATAATTAGCTCCTTATGGAGATCGGGCAGTACCCCCACTATGGTCTGTATCTCTTCGCTGATTCCGCCAGCACCCTGCAAAAAACCAATGGGAGTCTTGGTCTCCATGGCGATTGTAAATTCATGCAATGTGCCAATTCGGCCACCAATGCTAACTACAGCATCCGCCGAGTTGATTAAAAGGGCATCACGCCCAACATAGTGGAGACCGGTATAGAGAATGGTGTCGTAGTTTTCGGTGGGTAGGCGGTATTTTACTACGTGCTCGACTTTGGTGGCCGCGGGCGATAGGCCCAAACTCATTTTGCCGTGAGCCTGTTTGTAGCCAATAGCGGCGTAGTTTGGCAAACCGGTTGTAGCACCGGTCATGATGCTGTGTCCTGCTTTGGCAATAGCCGCTCCGACTAATTTTGCCAGTTGCTTGCCTTCCTCTACACTTTCACCCTTGGCGGCTCCGGATACACAAAATTGATACATCTACCCCACCCTCGCCATTTAAATTAAGCCCGCTTCAAGTTCTGATCCAATCAACTGCTCGGCCGTCGCCGGCTCCAGCACCGAATTAGTATCATCCAGTTGAGAGTGAAAATAATTAGCTACGTTCTGATGCGGCAGATATTTTTTGAGTAATGAGCTTTTAAGGGATGATGTTCCGCTACTTAGCTGCCTGGAATTAAAGCTAGTGCTTCCGAACATATTGCTGAGTACATCCGCCAGATGGGCAGAAACCAGCTCGCCACCAGCAGACACCGTATGCCCGGCATCCTTCCACCAACTAAAGGTTGGGTGCAAAGACGTGAAGGCTTTTAACGGGTCGCTGTGTGAACCAAACATATGCTTGAGATTCTGCCAATCAAAAAACGGCTGGCCGTCGATTTGCAGTGTCTGTTGCTCCCCGGTTTCATAGAGTTTGCCAGCCAAAGCGCCGAACTCGGGTTGAAACTGGTAATTTTTTAGGTAGAGACTATCGACCTCCAGTATTTCGGCGGCTTGCAGCACCAATATGGAAAAGCAGGCGCTTTCCGGCCTGCTGAGCGATTCTACCGGCCATACCGCAACCGCACCCGAGAGTGGAGCGTAACTTACAGGTTGGTTTGTTATAAAAAGCTCTCCCCACTTCTTAGCGGCCATGACGTGGTAACTAATGTCTCTGGTTTCAAAATCTGAGGCTTTCAGCCCAGTAAGTTTTTTTGCGAAGGTTTTCTGCCAGGAGTGGCTTTCAGTTACCGGCAGCACGGCATAAAGCTCGCAGATGTCTTCGCGTTTAAGCATTGATTCCAAACTGCGATAATTTAATTTTTTCATTAGACGAGTTGGCACGCTACTCCGAAGTAAATTCTTAGCGGCTGCATTTTTTATGGCGAAAACTTCTGTCATTGGACTGGCGGTTATAGCCAGCTCAACTACCTTAGCCGCCCGTGCTTCGTTGCTACCACGATCATAATTTATGGCTTTGGCGAACTGCTTCGCATCACTTGCAAGTTTTACCTGCAGTGTCTCATAGAGTTCTTCAGCTGTGGTGTCGAGCGGATCAAGGCCTAGGGAGGCGATTTTCCGAAGAGCGTTTTGTTGATACTCGGCGGTCAAACGTACGTCCTCGCTAGCAAAACCACTGAGCTGCTCCAGTTTATTAACTATAGCTTTGGTATCCTGCTCTGACTCGTCTGTTAACTTGGCCAACGTAGCGCTCATTATCTATAGCCTTTCGGGGTGATAGTTAGCTGGCGCTTCTCGCAGGTATCTATCTATTTGCGATTCGCTTAAAAGTCCGGCCTGTGCCCCAACTTGCTGAACAACACTCATGGAGTTGATAGGTGCCCAGAGTAGCGCGCCCTGGAGATCGGCGCCTTTCATAATGGCTGCTACGAAAGTACTGGTGAAGGCATCGCCGGCACCGGTGCGCTCAAACGGCGGTTTAGGATCGGGATAAATAGGCATCTTGTATCGATTAGTACCGTCAGATGCATAGGCCCCGGCATGGCCATCGCTTACTAAGACTATCTTTGGGCCAAGCGCATGTAGCTTATCTAGTAAATCGTTAATGTCGGCATGGTTGCCTCCGGAAATAGTTGCGGCTTCCTCGCGGTTGACGGCCAGGATGTCAGCCCGGGCATAAATGCGCTTCAGGCGGTGAACACCGGCTTCTATCTGAAAAGTTCCTGGTTGAAAGGCCAACTTAACGGGAGGATGTGCTTCCAGCCAGTGAGCCAGTTCGTCGTGGTACTCCATGGCGTGTTTGGAAATAGAACTAAAATAAATCCACTGCGGAATATCAATTATCCTGAAGCGCGGCCAGTGGTAGTCATACTCTTCGTGTTTTATTAAAATTGTGCGCTCTTCTTTATACCAAAGCACGTAGTGGTAGTTGCTGACTTTGTCCGGATTGATATGAGTAAAACGACTGTCCACTTTTTGGTCGTGCAGGGCGCGTAGGATATCCCGACCCCAGTCATCACCGCCAACATTGGCGACCAATCCCGATTTTAAGCCTAGTTTGGCGAAAGATACGGCGGCGTTGGCCGCGTTGCCAACTCCTGGAATAACCGTGGCGTGATCAAATGGTACCTTTGTGCCATAAGCCATTTCTAACATTGGACCTTTGGTGGTCTGACGAACATCGGCTTCATCGTCTAGCAGTTTTATAAAGGCATCTGTAACAACGTCACCCACCGACAAAACATCCAGTTGTTTTTGAGCCATATTTATTATTTACCCATCTTGATAATGCTTAGGCTTATTGTAGCAAGCAAAAGCCATTTCAAGAAGAGTTACTGGGCTGGGCTTTACCAGCGCTAGCGAAAGTATCAATCTTTGACTCTACCACCACTTGCACAGAATCAATCACCGTCCCCATAAGTTTGACTACGGCATATTCGGTTTCGTTTTCAGCTAGCACTTTTTCCAGGGTGTCGCGGTAGGCTTTACGCATATCGCTATTGATATTAATCTTGCTTACGCCTATTTTGACTGCTTCTATAAAATAATGCCCTGGTGTGCCGCTGCCACCGTGAAGCGAGATGTTGCAAGTAATGGCATCGCGAATGCGCTGAAGTAGCTCCAGATCTAAGACTTTTGGAACCGGGTAAAGACCGTGAAGGTTACCTATGGCCGCAGCGTATGTATCTATGCCGGTGGCATCGACAAAAGTTTTGGCGCCTTCCGGTGTAGAGAAAGTTTTCTTAATTTCTTCGTAGTCAATTTGCTCAAGGTGGACGTTGCTGCTGCCGCCAAAATAATGCGGTTCAGCCTCCACTATCGCGCCGGTTAGTTTGGCGGCTTCCACTACTTGCCGAGTTTTAGCAATAATTTCCTCGTCGGTAGCTTCATGATTAGCCTGCGATATATCAATATGAATACACTCAAAGCCAGCTTCAATACCGGCAACAGCATCCTCTACCGTGGGGCTGTGATCGAGGTTAATATACATCTCGATTGCGTATTCGGCTTTATAATTATCGACTAAATCGCGGACATTATCGAGGCCAAGAGCATCAACTTCGCCCTTACTAACTTCCACCAGCACCGGGGCGTTTTTATTTTTGGCGGCTTTAGCAACAGCAATCAGAGTTTCTTGATTATCCAAGTTAAAAGCCCCCAGGGCAAAGTGTTCCTGCCGGGCACGAGCAAAGGTAGCCCGGGCATCTTCGCAGTTATTTCTGATTTGTCTAAGCGTAAGCGGCATTACCGCTAATTATAGTGTTTTGAGGCGATAGTACCAACACTTTGCTGACGCGCTGCTTTGATAATATCGTTCATCCTTAGTTCGGCGTCGCTTAATTGCTTCAAGATTTTCTGTTTAGCCTCTGGGTTAAATGGATAGGTGTCCTGATTAATTAAATCCCGATAAAACGGTACCAAGGGCAGGTATTTGTAAGACAATTGATGTTTCTTATCTTCGCCAATGGTCCAGAAGATACCTGCTGCGTTGTCGGCAAAGTCTGAAATTTTAACTGGGGTAGCATCTGGCTCACCCAGTAGAGACTGGCGCACGTGCTCGTCATATTGTTCCCGGCTAATATCTCCGGGAGGGTTGGTAAGTGCTTTTAGGATAGCAGCGACTCTGGGATTATAGGTTTCAGTAACAACGGCTAAGGCTTCTTCTACTGTCGAGCCTTCGTGGCCGACGATTTTATCGCGCTGATCTTCAATAGAATCGTGCAGCAACGCTGCCGTCAGAATATCTGGGTCGTCGATGCCGTAGTGGCTGATGACCCTTAGCATAACCCTTAAAATGTGGTCGATATAGGGACCGTTAGTGCGTTTTTGATCTTTATGCCATTCGGCCGCCGACAAAAAAGCTTGATTCAGTTGCCATTGAGATTCTTCGGGTAGGCTTGCGACTTCCAAATTATAGCGGCCGATTAACCCAGCGGTCCCATAAGTTATTGTTATTTCGTGTAGGGGCATCCCAGCTAGAGTTTCGGCAGAGGGCAGTTTTTCTGTCATAACTAATCTATAGCGTATAAATTAACTATTATCAATTAGTGCTTGTGGTGGGTGTGGTCCAAGAGCATATGGTGAGCTGCCATAGCTATGTGGTTAGCATCGAGCCCAAAATGGCGCAGCAGCTCATCTGGCTTGCCCGATTCTCCAAAATGGTCATTCATGCCCATGCGTTTCATCTGAGTAGGCAAATATTCGCCCAAAAGTTCGGCTACGGCACCACCTAAACCACCGTTAATTTGAGCTTCTTCAACAGTTATCACGTGCCTGGTCTTGGCGGCGCTGTCTAGAATGGTTTTGCCGTCCAGCGGCTTGATAGTCGGCACATGAACAACTTCGGCATGAACGCCGTCTTTAAATAGCGCTCTGGCCGCCGCCATGGCCTGCGGCGTCATAGTTCCGGTAGAAACGATAGTAACGTCTGCCCCTTCATGAAAGACGTAGGCCTTACCAATTTCAAAGGGTGTTTGCTCGCTAGTAACAATCGGCGTAGCTTCACGGGCAACTCGCATATAGGCTGGACGAGTGTCTGTAGCCAAGGCCAGAGTGGCCTTTTGGGCTTCAATACTGTCACACGGTGCCAGCACTACCATATTTGGCAGAGCCCGCATCAAAGCTATATCCTCCAGCATTTGATGGGTAGCGCCATCGGCCCCGGTATAAAGCCCGGCATGTGAGCCTATGATTCTGACCGGACGATTGTTTAAGGCAATTGTGGTACGTATCTGCTCCCAATTACGTCCCGGACTAAAGGCAGCGTAACTACTGACATATGGAATTTTGCCCATGGCGGCTAGACCAGAGCCAACTGTCACCAGGTTCTGCTCGGCCACGCCAATTTCTATAAACCGCTCCGGAAAAGCCTCAGCAAATAAGTGCATCTGGGTAGACTCGGTCAGGTCGGCGCAGGCGGCAACTACATTATCAAACCGCTTACCGGCCTCCAGCAGGCCCCTGCCAAAACCCTTGCGTATGGGCTCATCGGTAAGCGAGTGGGCCGATAGGTGCATATTCTCGTTCATCCTTGATTGCTCCGTATTCGAGCTAGATAGAACAGGCTCATATAAGGCTCCAGGTACTAAAAAATGCAACCATAGCAAGGAGTAAAGCGGCAAATACGAAAATACCTACTACCACAAGCAGCAACGCCAGTACAGGAATCCCTGACGGCTTGCCCGCTTCTACCTCTCCGGCGAGCTTATCTAATTCTGGAAACTCACTCATGTTCGCTCCGGATTTTACCGCCAAGTGTCCGCAACTCTTTGAGAGCTTTAACAGCCTGTTCGTGATTGGGTGTAACGCCGTGCCAATGAAAATCGTACTCCATGAAATCCACACCCTTGCCCGGAACGTTATGGGCAATTATCATTACCGGCTGCTCCACAATGGCTTTGGCCATCTGTACAGCGTCTATTACGGCTTCCATATCATTGCCGTTAATCTCCAGCACATGCCAACCAAAGGCTTCCCATTTAGTTCTGAGGTCGCCCAGTGGCATGACCGTTTCCGTTGGCCCGTCTATCTGGATGTTGTTACGGTCAGTTATAGCGATGATGTTACTAAGGCGATATTTGCTGGCCAGCATAGCGGCTTCCCAGATGTTGCCCTCGTCCTGCTCGCCGTCACCAAGAATTACATAAACCCAGCGGTGCTGAGTCTTATCCATACGCATAGCTAACGCTATGCCAGCAGCTTGGCTAAGCCCGGAGCCAAGGGGACCGCTGGTATTTTCCAGGCCTGGTAGCCGTTCGCGCTCAGGGTGACCTTGCAAGCGGCTGCCAAATTGCCGAAGAGTCATAAGCTCTTTAATGGGAAAGAAGCCGGCGTGGGCCATCGTAGCGTACTGAACCGGTACACAGTGGCCATTGCTTAGAAGTAATATGTCCCTCTCGTCCCAATCCGGGTTTTGGGGATCGTATTTCATAAGATGAAAGTATAGAGCCGTAAAAATATCTGCCAGGCCCAGAGGCCCGGCGGAGTGGCCACTGCCAGCGTGCTCCAACATCTTAATAATGTCCTCGCGGATTTGATTGGCTTTTTTCTGCAACGCCTCCAGAGAATAAGTTTTTTGTTTATCAGCCATACTGCTTAAGATTATAGCTCAAAAGAATGTTTTTTGGGTCCCCGCGGCTTGAGGATAAGCCGTGGGGTTAAGCGTAAGGACATGCGCAAGCTGGAAGTAGTTTACGTTTAGAAAACTACGGAAGCTGAAGTTATGGCCTAAGCTGGTTGTCCTTCAAAAGCGTCAGCGGTTATGTCGTGCCGGTTTCGTCGGCGATACGGACCAAGTCATTGTAGGCTTTTCCTGGATTTTCGGCAGTTTGCAGATAGCCGCCAACGTTAAGAACATCTACGCCGCCTTCAACCAAGCCGGCAACATTTTGCAGGTTTACGCCGCCATCCCAACCAATTTCTAGTTCCGGTTTTTGATTTTTTAAAAACTTAACTTTGGCTAGCAATCCAAAATCGGCGTGGCCGCCAAAATTGCCTAAATCGCCAGAAAATATTAGAACGTGATCAATTTTTGGCAAGGCTTTTAAGATAATCTCAGGCGCTGTCTGCGGCAGCAGAGCTACTCCAATTTTTACTTTCCGGTCGCGGCAATAGTCCGCCAACTTGTCAAAGTCACCACCGGCTTCGGCATGAACAATAATCATATTGGGATTATGGGCCATAACCATCTCCACAACTGCTATAGGTTCTTGGTACATTAAATGGATGTCGGCTTTGATGCCCACCGGCCACCAAACTTCCCTAGGGTTAATGGTAGCTGTCTTAGCAAATATGCCGTCCGTCAGATCTATCTGTATCCTATGGCCTAAATGAGCCACTCGTTCAATTTGCTCGTCATAAGTCCCGCGCTCAGCAGCCAGTATCGTTGGGCAGATTAGGGGCATTAACTTTCCTTGTCCAGTTTAGCGATACGCCTGGCGTGGCGCTCCTCGCCGCCAAATTCAGTTTCCAGCCAAAGTCTTACGACTGACTTCATATCCTCGAGATTCACAAAGCGAGCGGCCAGACTAAGCATGTTAGCGTCGTTATGCAATCTTGAAAGGCGGACAATTTCGTACGGATCATGGCTAACACGACCATTAATATCAACCACACCTTTAGCTACTGCCGGTCCATAGAAGACAGCGCAGCGTATACCCTTAAAACGATTGGCGGCCATGGCCTCGCCCTGCCCACTCGCCCCCATAATTACTCCCATTTGACACTCACCACTCGCTACGGCCTTAGCGGCCGGAAAAATAAAATCCGGATAATCGTCATCGGGCTTCAAGAAACCGGGTCCAAAATTATTACATGTATGACCTAAGCTTTCCAGAAAAACTTGGAGTTCTTTTAGCTGCTCTAGGCCGGCGTGATCGGTGGAGATTGCGATGTTCATTAGCGGCCTGCCTTATGAGTTATGCGTGTTCTCTGAGCCGAAGTCCGGTGAACCACTGGTAGGATTGTCGTCACTGCTGCGCTCGGCCGCCGTTTCCGGCTCGGCAGGTAAGGTAGTTGGCTCGTCTGGAGCTTCTAGCAGGGGCTCTTCAGGCTCTTTCATTAAATTGGGAAGTTCCGGCGAGGCCTCAGATTCCCCGTCGGGCTCTTCGATAGATGTACTAGGAGCTTCTTCGGCGGTGTCTGAGTTGGTTGTGGGCGTTTCGTCGGCGACCACTTCATCGGTGCTAGTTTCGGAATCGGACTCCGAATTTGAATTTTCGTTTAGCAACTTGCCAGCGTCAGCCGTCAGCTCTACCAGACGGTTGGAGTAACCCCACTCATTGTCATACCAAGCCACCACTTTCAGCAGATTCCCACCAATCACAGCTGTGAGTTTCAGATCGACTATAGCTGAGTGGCTGTTGCCTATGAAATCAGTACTAACTAATTCTTCTTCAGTTACAGCCACAATCCCTTGGTAGAAAGGTTCCTCCGCGGCTTTCTTGAAGACATCATTGACCTCCTCAACGGTCACATCTCGCTTAGTAACCACTACAAAATCGCTTAAAGAAACTACGGGGGTAGGAACACGTATGCTCATGCCGCCAAAAATACCCTCTAGGGCTGGCAGGGCCTTAGCAGCAGCAATACTGGCTCCGGTTGTAGTTGGCACAATGTTCTGAGCAGCAGCCCGGGCTTCGCGCAAATCTTTAGCCGGTGCGTCCTGCAAACGCTGGCTGGCTGTATAGCTATGAACGGTGGTCATCATGGCTTTCTCGATTCCAAAAGCATTCTCCAGAATATTCATGATTGGGGTAATGCAGTTGGTGGTGCAGCTAGCATTGGACAAGACTTGATGGTCGGCCGTTAACTTGTCTTCATTTACGCCAAGTACAAAGGTGTCGTGATAGTCATCGTCCTTTTCGGGTGCAGACAATATGACTTTTTTCGCGCCGGCATTAATATGTTTCAGCAAATCTTCGTGCTTAGTAAATAAACCGGTTGATTCAATTACCACGTCAACGTCTAGATCTTTCCAAGGCAACTCGGTCGGGTCTTTTATAGCTAAGACCTTTACTTTCTGACCGTCAACAATAATATTTTCGTCATCAAAGTCTACTTTGTTCTGGTAGGTCCCGTAGTTACTGTCGTGCTTCAGTAGATGTGCCAGAGTTTTGGTGTCGGTTAGATCATTTACGGCCACTACTTCTATGTCCGAACGAGCAAAAGCGATTTTAAAAGCGTTGCGGCCAATGCGCCCGAAACCGTTGATGGCTATTTTGGTCTTCATAATGTACTGCCCACTCCCTCTTTAACCGTTATCGTTTCCTTGAGTCTAATTGTATATGCTAACGCTTTCCAGCTCAAGCAAAGCAATTATATTAGGTTGTGCTTTATCACGTACTCAAAAAGTTCTCTGTGGATTGGATATTCTATTCGCTCTAATGCTTCTTGTGGCGGCAGCCATTCGTGCATATCGTGCTCATAGCTCAACTTAACTTGCTCCTTGTACGCAGATCCAGCGAAGAATAGGAATATCACATTGCCCTCCGGCCGCATCTCGGTCTTTGTATATACCAGTTCCAGCTCAGCCGCGGGAACTTCCAAACCAGTTTCTTCTTTTATCTCGCGGGAGACCGTTTCGGAAAAATCTTCCGCCTCCTCAACCAATCCTCCAGGTAGATCCCACTGAAGAGGTCTCCTGGGGTCGGTGTCACTTCTCCTAATAAGAAGGACTTGCTCTTTACTGCTCAAGATCGCTTTGGCGATAATTCTATGGTTTCTGGCCATTGGCGCGCTCAATGGATTCGGCAATGACTTTTTTGGCTTCTTCCACGTCTCCCCAGCCCAGAACTCTAGTACTGCCTGGTTTGTAAAGGTCTTTATAGTGGTTAAAGTGGTGCTCAATTTGCTGCTTCCATCGTTCGCCCAAGTCATCAAGCGATTTGACGCTATCCCCGGTATGGCGATCGTCAGCCGGCACTACTACCACTTTATGGTCCGCTTCGCCCTGATCTTCAAAATTTAGAATGCCTACAACTCTGGCTTTTAGCCAGACCCCAGTTGGTATTGGCTCTTCAGTTACTACCAGCGTATCTAGTTCGTCGCCGTCTTCGTCTAACGTTTGGGGGATGAAGCCATAGTTGCAGGGTTTCGCAAAAATAGCCGGCTCAACTCGGTCTACCGTGAAGGCTGCCCGCTCTCGGTCCCACTCGATTTTCATAGTTGAGCCCTTTGATACTTCTACGACAGTATTAACAAGCCCATTGTTATAATCACCCGGCTCTAAAACTTTATTAAAATCAGCCATTACTTCTCCTTAGTCTTTAGACTTATTCTACAAAAGTTCCGCCGCTTTAACCATAGAGGGCTGGGTCCATATGCGGACCGTGACCTTCCAGATACTCCCTGATCATTAGGGCAGCGGTGGCACCCTCTCCAACGGCGCTGGCAATTTGCAGCGTAGCACCGGAGCGAACATCGCCAGCCACAAAGACACCGGGCATAGCAGTCATTAATTTAGTGTCGGACTTTATAAACCTGCGCTCATCGAGCTCCACCGGGCTACCATCCAAAAACTTCGTGTTGGGGTCTAGGCCCACAAACACGAAGACGCCGTCTGTTTCAAAATCTACTTTTTTACCACTTATCTTATCCGTTCCAATAACTTTTGTTACTTTGTTGTCTGCCCCCACAATTTCATCGGTAGTGGTATTAAAATGTACGGTTATTTTGTCTTTATGATTTTCCAGCTCATGCTCCAGTACATCACTCGCGCGGAGTTTATCACTGCGAACCAGAATGTCGATGTGGCTTGCGAAACGCGTTAAGAATATTCCTTCTTGGATGGCTGAATTGCCGCCGCCTACCACCACCAACCGCTTATCGCGGTAAAAGGCTCCGTCGCAAGTAGCGCAGTAGTGCACGCCGCGGGCATAGTATTCAAGTTCACCCGGTACTCCAATTTTGCGGTATTCGCTACCAGTGGCAACCAAGACAGCCTTAGCAAGCAAGTCGCCATCGCTGGTGCTAATTTTTTTCAAATCCTTTTCTTGAGTGATGGAAAATACCTCCCCAAGTTCAATCTTGGCACCAAACCGCTCGGCTTGAATGCGCATAGCCTCAGATAGCTCCAGGCCGGCAACCCCTTTAGCAAAACCCGGGTAGTTGTCCACCCAATCGGTAACTGCCGCCAAGCCGCCGATGGCGCCTTTTTCATAAAGAGTAGTGTCGATATCCTCGCGCGAGGTATAAATAGCGGCACTAAGCGCTGCCGGTCCGGCCCCCACGATAATGAGGTCATGGACCTTCTTCTTGTCTTTAGTTTTCTCTTCCACTCAGTCTCTCTTCCCGAAAATTTATTAGCTATTTAGGTGGATGCAGTACAAGGCAAGGCTGAGCACTGCAGTGAACTTTCATTTAACAACACTACGAATGAAGCGCGCAAGCTTTTGCAGCAGCAATGCGCCGCATAGATAGCTAAGCCACGGCTGGGGCGAGTTGGGATAGATTATAGCCCACTACCACCTGCCTCGAATCGTCTTCTTTTGTAACGATAGTAATTGGCACGGTTAGGGCGCCACTCATGGCCAGCGCCTCTTGCTGACGCTCCGGATGTTCGTCCAGATTGACTACATCGTAGCTGTGGCCTTTCATATCCAGGAAACGCTTCACCATAACACAGTAAGAGCAGGTGTTAGTAGTAAAGATGGTAATATTCTTAGCCATTTGATTCCCTCCTTTTTTTGGGTTTTTGTTTAATAGCGGCTAAACTCTGATGTTAGTTTAGCCTAGTGCCTGGAACTACGTCAATACCGCTACATATTGTGCTTTTTACTCCACATATGCACAATTTCTTGACTTGCATAACCCGCAAATGCGAGTATTTTGGGCCTTTTACTTAACGTTTAAGAGGGTGATATCGAATACCAGATCGGCGTTAGCCGGAATGCCGGCACCGGCGGGAGGGTTAGCGCCATAAGCCATTGCGGCTGGAATTAACAGCCGCCTGGTGCCGCCGACTTTCATGCCGGGCACGCCTTCTGTCCAGCCCTTTATGACTTGGCTTAGGCCGAATGTTACTGGCTGTCCGCTATTATCAAGCGAACTCTGAAAGACTATGCCAGTCGCGGCTACCGCGCCCGTGTAGTTGACCGTAACTGTTGAACTTGCACTGGCTTCAGCTCCCGTACCGGGAGTTGTATCGATTTTTTGAAGGCTACTTATGCTAGCAACCGGTGTAAAGTTGGCGAGTGGTTTTCCGGCTAATTTGTTCACGTTGTTGTCCTTTGTTGTATTAGTTGATTGTGTGCTTGCTTGATCGGCTTTACTAGGATGGGTATTGACCCAAAAAGACCAAACTCCCAGGCCCACGCCCGTAAAAATAAATAACCCTGTTATCAGTAGCCAGACGGCCCTTTGCCATTTGCTCATTTAAATCCTTTCCGCGTTAAGGTTGGTTTTGGCGTCACCTGCCATTCTATCAAATATATTATTTACTTCCTCGGTAGTTAGAGTTCTATCAGGGTGCGCCAGCTCAATATGCCAGGTGGTTTGCTTGTGCTTAAGCTCTCCGGTCTTTTGGAAGATATCCAGCGGCGAGATTTCATATATGTAGCCATGCTGCGAGGAAATCTGGCTGAGGCTTTTTGCCAGAAAGTCGGTTAGCGTCTGATAGGGCAAGTCGGCCGAAGTCCTTAGACATAAATCCTGCGACAGCGCTGGATAGCGGTTGAGGGGGAGGTAGACTTTCGGCTTAGCAGCCTGCAAGAGTTGGTGAAGACTTATCTCAAAACCGGCTGCAAAGCTGGGCAGTTTTAAGCCGAGCGCCGCCGATGGTTTGAACTCACCTACCACCCCGGCTATCTTCTCATTGCCGGCAATGTAAATATGCGCTGAACGCTCAACCTCAAATGGTTTGCCTGGCTGGGCCTTAGGTTCTTCCTGCAGGGGCTGATATTTCAGCTCAACTCCAAGGTGGGAAGCCAAAGCGTCCAGATAGTTTCGCGCCTGGAAGTAAGCACTCCCGGCTTGCTTATGAGTTTTATCCTGACCGGCTACCGCTAGAGCCAGCGTCTCAATCTCTCTGGGGAGCTCTTTTTCTACCTCGTCCTTCTGCGTCTTGTCATGGGATTTATTCATCTCAAAAATTGCAAACCCGTCGAACCCAAGTTTGATGTTAGGATGCACTTTTTCCAGTAAACTCGGCATCAGACTCAGCCGGTAGTACTGCAGTTCTGGGCTCAGGGCATTGCGGATATGATAGGCCTGCGCCGGGTCTTGGCCGGCTTTCTTTATAAGTGACTCGTGGACAAAACTGTAGGTAAGCAGCTCGTTAGCGCCGGCTGCCGATAGATAATTCCTAATCCTGGATTTAAGTTCCAGCATTCCATCGAGCGGGCTTGGACTAATTGTCCTCTTTGGGAGATCTAGCGGCAGATGGTCGTAGCCGTAAAGCCGGCCAACTTCCTCAACAATATCTTCCGGAATTTCAATATCCGTGCGCCAAAATGGCGCTTTAATACTTAGCTCGTCACCTGAGGTTTCCACATCAAACTCAACATTCGTAAGTATTCGCTTCATCTCAGCAACTGTTAGGTTAAGCCCGAGTCGCTCGTTAATGAACTGCCGCTTAACACTCACGTGGCCAACCGCACCCTTAAGATTCTTGTCGTCAATTAATGGGCTGGCCCCCCGACCGCCGGCTAGCCGCTTAACGTCCTCCAATGCCTTCACAATTACCGCTCGGTTTTGCAGCGGTGACTGATTTTTAGTAAACCGCGTCGCGGCATCGGTAAATAGCCCATAAGTCATAGCCGTCCGGCGAGTGGTGTTCATGTCAAAAGTGGCAACTTCCAAAATAATATTTTTTGTGTGCTCGTCTACTTCAGTGCTGGCGCCGCCCATAACGCCGCCCAGGCCAACCGGCTTGTTGCCGTCAGTAATAACAATTGCTTCGTGGTCCAGCTTTAGGTTCTTGCCGCCAATCAGTTGCACAGTCTCGCCCTTTTTGCTCATCCGCACGCCCAAGACGCCGGTTTTTAACTTGTCATAATCATAGGCGTGCAGGGGCTGAGCCGTCTCCAGCATGTAAAAATTAGTTATATCAACGATATTGTTAATTGGCCGTACGCCGACACTAGCTAAACGGACTCGCAGCCAAACCGGGCTGGGCTGAACTTTTATGTCCTTGATGGCTATCGCGCAAAACCTTGGCGTTAACTTTGGCAACTCATTTTTAACTTCAAGTTTTAAGACGTTTTTGCGGCCGTCGTTCATAAGAGCAGCGTCTGGTTTGTACCAGCTCGGGCTCTTGAACGGCTTGCCGGCAATCCCTGCCAGCTCGCGGGCGATGCCCAACATACCAAACAGGTCCGGACGGTGAGTGAACATTTTATTTTCAATATCTATGACGTAATCATCCAGGTCATAAACTGCCGTCAGAAGCTCCCCAGGCTTAGCGTCCTGATCGATTTCCAAAATACCGTCGTGGTCATCGCCAAGAGCTAATTCGCGGGCCGATGCTAGCATCCCATGGCTAGTTTTACCCCTTATGTCACGGGCTTCTATAGTAAATGGGTCTTTCTCAAAAGTACTTGGTATGGTGGTTCCTGGAGGTATCCAAGCCGCTAGCATGCCGGCTTTGACGTTGGGCGCGCCGCAGACAATTTCTATAAGGCTGTTTTTATTGCGCTTAACTTTTTTGTTAACACCGTTATCATCAACTTGGCAGAAGCTTAGTTTATCGGCATTAGGATGCTTCTCCGATGCGACGACTTTAACGACTAAAATGCCTTCGTATTTTTTACCAAGATCGACAACTTCCTCGACCGCGCCCAGCTGGGCGCCAATTTTTTCCACCAACGCATCAACGGGCAGGTTTACGTGGGTGAACTGCTTTACCCAATTAAGGCTTACCTTCATACTTCACCATCCTTAAAACGCTGATCCAGCTCACCCATAGTTGTCCAAAAGGCGCGTTCTAAGTCAATCTCGAGTTTATGAGCAATAACTAGCACACTCCACAGGCAATCCGCCAGTTCGTGGTTGAGCTTTTTTTGGTCCATTTGTTTAGCCTCTAAGATAGTGATTAAGTCCGCCACGTCTTTCTTAAACCCGTGAGCCAGTTTTTGAGTGCTCCATGACTGGCCTTCACGAGCCTTGTTTAGCTGATCGTATTTACGACGAATTTCCATGGCCCGTTGTTCCAAAACTTTAATATCGCTCATGAGAATTGCCTCAGGAATTTAAGATTTCCGGAGTGGAAGTTGCGAACGTCTTCAATTCCGTACTTCATCATTACCAGCCGGTCAATGCCGCCGCCCCAGGCAAAGCCGGTGTATGTAGCCGAGTCAATGTCGGCCTCTTTTAGAACGTTCGGATGAATCATGCCGCAACCCAGTAATTCAATCCAGCCAACGTAGGAACAGACACCGCAGCCCTTCTTGTCGCAAAATGGACAGCTCAACATAAATTCAAAGCTTGGCTCGGTGAACGGGAAGTAGAACGGGTTGGTTTTTACTTCCAGAGTCTTGCCGTAATATTCTTCTAAAAATGCTTTGAGGGTGGCTATCAAATGACCGGCATTGATTCCTTTATCAACGTAGATGCCCTCCAGCTGATAGAAAGTGTGCTCATGGCGAGCATCAACGTCTTCATTGCGAAAGACTCGGCCCGGCACCACGGCGGCAATTGCCTGTCCGGCTTCTAAATCTTTTTTATGAGCTTTTAGAAAGCGGTTTTGCATAACGGATGTATGCGCCGGCGCCACCAGCCCTTCGTCGGTTGTGAAAGTATCGTATTCATCGCGCGCCGGGTGGTCCGGCGGGAAATTCAGGCTGGTGAACATGTGATAGTCATCATCCAGTTGGCGCGATTCTACCGCCGTAAAACCCATTCGCCCAAAAATGTTCAAAATCTTGTCCAGCTCGCTCATTAGCGGATGACTACTCCCGTCTGTAACGGGCAGCAGTTTTGGCTTAGACTGGTTAACGTCAAAGGGCGATGTTACGTCTATGGCTGGCAGTTCTACTTTTGGAACAGAATATTCACGCACCATTTGTTCAAGCTCATTCTTCAGCTGGTTAACTTCCTTACCGAAGGCTGCCCGCTGAGCGCTGTTAGGCAAAGTTTTTAAGCGGTCATAAAGAGCGGCTAGTCCCGGGGCGCGCAGAACCGACCGTTTGTCGTCGGTTTTTTCAAACAGCTTCCTCAGTGCAGTCGCGGCTGCACTCACCTCTTTATTGTGGTACTCCATAAACTGCTGCCATTATAGCAACCAGGAGCCCTCTCTTACCACCCAGGTAACACTGGTATACTTATGCTTATGCCCAAAGAGGACGAAGAAAAACTTGTCCACGACCTTAGAAGAGTCTTAAAAGCCAATGACCGCGGTGCCTGGACAGTTCCGGCTGGCAATCTATACCCCCATCAGTGGCTATGGGACAGCTGTTTTATTGCTATTGGCCTGCGTCATTTTAATGTCAAGCGCGCCCAAACAGAACTAGAGAGTCTGCTCCGCGGCCAGTGGACTAACGGTATGATGCCTAACCTAATTTTTATGAACGGCCCAGAATATAAGCGCGACCGAGAAATTTGGCGGAGCTACTTGAGCCCCTATTCGCCGGAAGATGTATCCACTACCGGCTTAACTCAACCGCCAATGTTGGCCGAAGCCACCCTTCTTGTGGGCAAAAAGCTATCCAGGACTGAGCGACGCAGTTGGTATAAAAAAATGTATCCGGCGATCCTCAGCTACCATGAGTGGCTTTATAATGACCGCGATCCGCACGGCGAGGGCTTGGTGCTACTGCTGCATCCCTATGAATGCGGGTTAGACAGTACACCGCCCTGGATTAGCGAGCTACGAAAACACAGCATGCCATGGTGGATACTAGCCATTGAACGACTCCATCTTGACGGAGTTGTAAATCTTGTGCGCCGCGATACCCGTCATGTGCCGCCCGGGCAGCGCATGAGTAACATTGAAGCCATGGCTTATTGGGCAGCCCTTCGCCGCTTGCGCCGCAAGGCCTATAATTCCGAGGCTATTTTGCCACGGTCGCTTTTTGCCGTCGAAGACCTGACTTTTAACTGCATCCTGATTAGAGCAAATACCTGTTTGTCTGAAATTGCCAAAGAGATTGGAGCGGAGCTGCCTAAAGAGCTAGTAGAAAACGCTAGCCGGACTCGCATGGCTCTAGAAAAACTCTGGGATGACAATACCAGCCAGTACTACTCGCGGAGTTTTATAAGCCATAAACTCATAGAAGAACCGAGTATAGCTACCTTTATGCCGCTTTATGCTGGAGCTATAACAAAAGAAAAAGCCCAGCATTTGGTTAATCTGCTCAAGAAGCGCCGGACTTTTGCTACCGACTGGCCAGTACCTAGCGTGCCGCTAAATTCTTCTTATTTTGAGCCATATAGATATTGGCAGGGCCCGACCTGGATAAATACCAACTGGCTAATAATTGAAGGTTTGAAGCGCTATGGATTTTCCGATGAAGCCGAAAAATTAGCCGTTAGCAGTGTTAAGCTGGTTACCCAGAGCGGTCCGTGGGAATATTTCAACCCCCTAGACGGCTCGCCGGCCGGCGCCGAAAACTTCAGCTGGACCGCCGCCCTAACTATTGATCTATTGAAAGGTTAGCGTGAGACAGATCTCTAGGTCTTCACTAACTTCAGGTGGCGTAGGTCAATGGGCTCAGGATTATCCCACACTAGCCTAAGAGCCATCGCCCCAGCCTTGGGGCCTAAGTCGCGGGGATCTTTTGCAAACTCTCTGACCCCAGAGTCGGGCGGAAACAAATCGTCCACGCCTACAACTCCGCCCAAAAAATTAACGAACCTATCCACCCTTTCATCGGCGGTTAGTCCATCAATTTCGCCTAGCTGTTCCATGCCTCAACCATAGAGTTGTATTGCTATAACATCTAGACGTAGAGATTTGACTCAAATAGAATTGACTAATCATGCATCACATCCAAAAAGATATAGTCTTGAAACTTGCCCACAAAGAAAACGCCCGCTTTGCTGATTTAAAGCCCGCTAATCTGGACAGTAACACCTTCACTTATCACCTTAAGCAGCTGATGGGTACCAAGCTGGTCATCAAGTCAGACGAGGGTCGCTATAGCCTTAGCCAGAAAGGCAAGCTGGCCGGCATTAATATAAGGCTGGATGCCAAGTCTGAGCTGGAGCAAGCACATTCAGTTCTTTACCTTGCGGCTCGCAATCCCGAGGGTAAATGGCTGCTTAGGAAGCGGTTGGTCCATCCGGCATATGGCAAGATTGGTTTCCTCCACGGAGAGCCCAATGCGAACGAAACTATCTACGAGACCGCTGCTAAGCTATTTAAGACGCGTACTGGCCTGGATGGAGATTTTAAGGTCAGAGGTGGAGGCTACATAACGCTGATGAGGGATGATGAGTTAGAGAGCTTTTCGCACTTCACCTTGCTTTATGCAGAGAATGTTGAGGGCGAGCTAAGCTCTCCAGGCGAAAGCGGGCAAAACCTGTGGTACGGCGGCGATTTTAAAGACCCTGAGATGTTCCCTAATATGTCAAAGCTGATTGAGCTTGTAGAAGAGCCGGCTCAACTTTTCTTCGCGCTGCTTAATGACAATCTAGAAAATTAGTCGTCTAGAATCGGGCGGTCGATTAGAGTCGGCTCAACCGACGGTTTTGTGTCGGCGATTTTTACTATATCTTTATCAATCTTGCCGAGCTCTTTGTAGGTGGTGTTAAAGTGTCCCACGGTTGTACCTAGGCTGCTGCCGAGTTTTTGCATATAGCCGTTATGGGCCAAGAGATGTTTACTTAATTGCTCGATGTTTTTTCTAATTTTGTCGGTATCTTTTTGAATCTCTACACCACGCAGTTGCTGTACCACTACCTGCAGCATGGCGCTCAGTGTACTAGGCCCAACAATGGTTACCCTTTTATCTTTAGCGGCATACTGCATCAAGTTGCGGCCAGAGACTCCCGCCGCCCCGATTTTATTGGCCAATAAATCATAGTAAATTGCCTCGCTTGGTATGAACATGAAGGCAAAATCCAGCGTGCCCTTGTTGGTTTGAATGTATTTGGCTGTTTCATCAACGCGGCGTTTTAAATCTTCTTTAAAGGCTCGCTCTAGCGCTGGTCGCTCGGCTTCTTTAGCATCAATCAGGCGATTGTAGTTTTCCAGCGAGAATTTACTGTCAATTGGCAGAAGTTTGTCGTCAAGTTTAATAACAGCATCCACAGTCATACCAACGCCCATTTTGTACTGCAGCTCATAACTGCCCGGCGGCAACAAGTTTTTCAAGATCTGCTCAAGGTAATATTCTCCAAGTACTCCGCGTTGCTTGGGGTTTTGCAGGACATTCTGCAAAGTTTTAAGCTCGGCAGCCACATCACCAACGCTTTTATTGGTGCGGTCGAGCTCGGTCAGTTTTTGGGTAACGTCAGCAATGATTTTAGCGCTGGCCTGAAATTGGGCCGACATCTGCTTATTGCTTTGGCCTAGCTGGTCGCTGAGCTGCTTTTGCAAGCCCTGCTGAAGCTGGCCCATAGCCTTAGTTAGCTCCGTCATGTCGGCTTTGAGTAGCATAGTGGCATCGGTCTCAGTCGAGTCTTTTTTCTTTGGATTGAGAATAATCCAGACAACAAAACCAGCTAGGCTTATAACCAAAACCGCCAAAATAATAACTGCCGCAATCATGTCTCTATTGTACAGGTTTGTAGCGTGATTAATCCCCTACTTACTGCAGTTGGGATCGGTCCATAGTAACGTTCCTGTTTTTGTGTATGTATTTACAGGCCCGCACGATTGGTGGGAGCGATTATAGGTAAACCAACCGCCGGCGGCTAATAATACGACAGTGACTATCAATAAGCTAAATAGCCTCTTCTTACTTACTTTCATATGCTAAATCTTACTACAGCTAGTCTTGGACAACTACAGTAGTGCCTACGGGGGCCCAGGCGTAAAGCCATTTCATAGCAGCCAAAGGCATTTCTACGCAGCCGTGGCTGGCCTCTTTGCTGTTAGGGTCTATCTTGCCAAAGTCGCCGCCAGCCCGCCAGGTAGCATCATGGAAGCCGTAGGTACCGTATTGATTATCCAAAAACGGCATCCAGTAACTAACCGAGTCGCTCCAGCTGCCGCTGGCGTCCGAGCCCTTTAAGACTGTGTCCGTGGCTTTAGCGTAAATCTTATAGGTTCCGCGCGGTGTAAGGTCGGCCGGGTACATTTCCATTCCCGTGATTACCGGATTGTCATAAACCGTCTTGGCTGACTGGCAAGCCCACATATGCCGTTTACTAACGCTGACAACAACCTCCTTATCAAGAAGGCTTTTCTTGCAGTGGCTGGCTAGTTCATCGGTGGCTGCCTTTGCCGCCTCAGCGGCGGCTTTTTGAGTTGCTGCCACATACATCTGCGCGTTGTGGTGGTTTTTATAAACGTAGCCGCCAACCGCCAGAACCATCAATACTAGAACCGCCAGTTTTATTTTTAGCATGTTCTTTATTATAGCCCGCTCAGGCAAAGCGAGTAACGACGAACATAAAAAGCGCGCCAAGTACAGTCAAACCGATAGTTACGCGGGAGCTATCTTTACTGTGAGCTTGGGGTAGAATATCGCTGGCACCGATATATAACAAAAAGCCCGCGAAGAAGCCCAGGTAAAGAATCAGCCCGTAGGAAGGCAGCGTAAACAATAGGGTAGATGCGGCGCCCACTACCGGCGCAAACGCGTCGAGCAGCAACATTTTTTTGGCACGAGCGGTAGTATTTTTATTGTGCAGCATCAATATCACTGTGTTCATCCCGTCGGTGAAATCATGGGCAATAACGGCAATAGCTACGGCGATGCCTACGGCATTGCCAGCTTGGAAGCCCAACCCAATACCAACACCGTCCAGAAAACTATGGCCGGACAGCGCCAGCGCACTAGCTATGCCAACGTGGGGATGAACATGCTGGCCATAGTGTCTTTCGTGGACAGAATGAAGCAAAATCGATTTTTCAATAATATGAAAAACCAAGAAGCCTAAAACGAGAGCGACCATTGGTCCGGTAGGGTTGAAATTTCCCTCGCGCATACGGTCGAAGATTTCCGGCAGAAGATCAAAGGCTACTACGCCCAGAAGTACGCCAGCCGTATAGCCCATGATGCGGTGAATTATCTTCTGGTTTTTAAGAGCTGTTATGCCGCCTAGGAACGTAGAAAAGAAGGTGGCGATAGATAAAACTATGGGAAGCATTGCTCCAAAATAACTGCTTGCGTAAATATTTGCAAATTTGTCGCAATTATCTATAATTTTGCATATGTATGACACACTCAGCGCCGTTCTAAAACAAAAGGGCTATAGCCTAACTTCCCCCCGTAAACTAATCTTTGAGCTAATGCTGAATAGCGGGCCTCTGACTATTGCTGAGCTAATAGCCAAAGCTGGGGACACAATAGACCGAGCCACGGTCTACCGGACGACCGAATTGTTTGAAGAACTTGGTATTGCCCACCGTTTGAATATCGGCTGGAAGTACAAGTTGGAACTCAGCGACGCGTTCGTTGGACATCATCATCACCTGCACTGCACTAACTGCGGTAAAACCTATGATTTACCAGCAAATACGATGCTCGAGACAATGATAGATTCAGTAGCCGCTAAGGAAAGTTTCTCGCCCCGTGGCCACCAGTTAGAAATTTATGGACTGTGCGCTCAGTGCTCTAAGAACTAAGCCCCGCCTGTTATGGCTCCACTGGGGTCGACGATTTCGTTCTTTACAAGGAAAAATACTGCTACGGCCGCAACCAGCGCCAGACCAGCGCCTACATGCAGCGCTGATTGGTAGCCATGAACCTGGGCATACTTGGCGGCGACTCCCGCGTGAGTCTGGGTTTTAACGGTGGAAAATGCTACAGCCGACAGGACCGCTAGGCCAATGGCTCCACCGACTTGCTGAGAGGTATTTAGGACTCCGGAAGCAATACCCGAAAGTCGCTTGGGTACTCCAGAAGTGGCCGCTAATGTGCCTGAAACGAACGTCAAACCCATACCCGACGCCACTAGAGCCAGACCGGGAAAGACATTGTGCCAATAGTTACCGCCAACCTTCATGGTGTGGGCAATTACAAACAGCCCCAGCGCCAAGACAAGCGGGCCAAGATTCAGGGTTGGCTTATAGCCAATTTTAGGTACGATCTTGGATACGACACCGGAAAGAGTCGCAATCACCAGCGTTACCGGCAAGAAGCAGACACCGGTTTTAACTGGTGAAAAGCCAAGAACTTGCTGAACGTAAAGCGTCATGAAGAAGAACATAGAAAATAACGTGCAGGATATTGCCAAAAATGCGGCGTTACCACCAAGCACGTTGCGTATCCGGAACAAACTGAGCGGCAGCATTGGCTGTTTAGACTTGCGCTCGTTAATCACAAACCCAATCAGCAGCACGATCCCGGCAGCGATAAACTCCCACACGATTTTGGAATTCCAGCCGTCTTTAGGCGCTTTAGAAAGCCCGTAGACCAAACTCATAAGTCCGGCTGTGGCCAGAGCTGCGCCTGGCAAGTCGAGTTTCAGCTTCTTATTATCTTCCCCGATGTGATGGGGTAGCATACGTATCGATGCCAAAAGCACAAAAATACCAACCGGAACATTTACGAAGAAGTTCCAGCGCCAGTTGAGGTATTGAGTCAATATACCGCCCAGCAGCAGCCCCACGGCAGCGCCGCCAGCTGATACTGCTGCCCAGATACCAAGGGCTGTATTGCGTTCTTGGCCCTCTTTAAACTCACTAATAACGATTGATAGAGCCGCTGGGGACATAAATGCGCCCGCCAGACCTTGAGCTGCTCGGGCGATAATAACTTGGGTATCAGTAGCAGCCATCCCGCACAAAAATGACATCAAGGCGAAGAAAAAGACCGAACCTATAAATATATTTCGGCGGCCGTAAATATCGGCCGCGCGACCTCCGAGCAACAAGAATCCACCAAAGGTCAAGGTATAGGCCGTGACGACCCATTGTAAATTATTAGAGGCAAAGTGTAGGGCGCTAGCCATGCTCGGCAAAGCAACATTAACCACGGTGACATCGAGAACGACCATGAATTGGGCGATTACCAGCAGTGCTAGGATTAACCACTTATTTTCAGCGTGTTTTGAGAGATTTCGATTTCGTTCTGCGTTTTTAGTATTAGCCACTGGTGATACCCGTCCTTTCTAACTCCTCCATTTTGAACTTTAAGTTTTAAATATATAACAACGGCTAGCGATTTGACAGTAAAATTTTGTCTCGCCAGCCAAAATGCTTTAGGTTAAACTGAACGAGGATGCATAAAAAAGAAAAGGTCATAATTGCGGGCGGCGGCTTTGGTGGGATTAAGGCGGCCTTAGAACTAGCCAACAAGCCAGAGTTTGACGTAACCCTTATTTCAGATCAGCCAAATTTTCGCTATTATCCTACCCTCTATCACGCCGCCACCGGTGGCAAAGTAGCGGCTTCGTCCATCCCGCTTGACGAAATCTTTAGAGACAAGGGTGTGCAAGTCGTCACCGATTCAATCAAACACATTAATCGCGACAAAAAAACCGTAATTGGTAAAAAGTCTTATGAGTACGACACTTTGATACTGGCGTTGGGCGTCGTTACTAATTTCTTTGGCATTAAGGGTCTGAGTGAATATGCTTATGGCATAAAGACTATTGAGGAGGCTCAGCGACTGCGAGACCACATCCATAAACACCTGGTTGATGAGCGCAAACCTGACCTGAATTACGTAGTCATTGGCGGTGGCCCAACCGGCGTGGAACTGGCCGGAGCCTTGCCCAGCTATATCCGCCACATCATGGCCCGCCACGGTCTAAAAGACACTCGTGTCCACGTAGATCTAGTCGAAGCTGCTCCGCGGCTGATGCCGCGCATGCCGCGAGCCTACTCCAAGGCTCTAGCTCGCCAACTCAAAAAAATGGGTGTCAAACTCTATCTTGGCGAAACCGTTGAGGCTGAAACCGCTGACTTTCTCAATTTCTCCGAGCATACCCTGGAAAGCCACACCGTAATCTGGACAGCCGGCGTTACCAACCACCCGTTTTTTAAAGACAATAATTTCACCTTAACACCGCGCGGAAAAGTACTAGTTAACGAATATCTGGAGACCGAGCGTCATATTTACGTGGTGGGTGACAACGCCGACACTACCTATTCCGGAATGGCGCAAACAGCCTTGCATGACGGTAAGACCGTGGCTCACAACTTGATCCGCCAGTTTAATGACAAGCCAAGACTCGCCTACGAAGCGGTTAAGCCAGCTTATGCCACGCCAGCCGGACCGCGTTGGGCGGCATTACTTTGGGGGCCATTCCATACTTACGGCTGGTTGGGTTGGGTTTTGCGTAGCGCCGCCGATTGGATAGCCTATCACGACCTGGAACCGGTCTGGCAAGCTACCAAACACTGGATGGCGGAAATCGGCGAAGAAGAAACCTGTCCGGTTTGCAAGTCTGACTAAGACGACCTTAAGCCGCCTCTCAGGCTTTAAGCTGATATTATTAGGTATAACGTGAAGCAACTAACTTTATTTATACAGAAGATGGGTGATGGCTTGGATGCCCAGCTGGACAAGCTGACAACTTACCGGCTGGTTCTATATCTTTTATGCATCTATGTAGGCGTGGCTAGCCTGCTGGGCTTTGCTGGTAAGTTGGGCTTTAGCGGTTTGTCGATTCTGGGCTCGGTCGTATGGTTAGTGGCGGTTTGCCGGGCAACTAACTGGTCGATTAGCAAGTTTTTTAAATTGCCCCGCAACCATGAATCCGACCTGATATCGGCCTTGATATTGTCATTAATTCTAACACCGGCTAGTGACCTTCATAGCTATGTGGTTCTGGCCGGAGCCGGCGTGGCGGCCATGGGCTCTAAGTATTTGCTGACATTTTACAGACGCCATATTTTTAACCCGGCTGCTCTTGGCGCCTTTATATCGGGAATTTTGTTCCACCAATACGCCAGCTGGTGGGTGGGGACTCATACTCTGGCTCCGTTTCTGCTCATTGGCGGTCTGCTAATCTTACGTAAAATGAAACGAACCCAGATTGTCGGCCTGTTTGTTTTTATTTATCTGGCATATCTAATTCTGCATAGCTCTACCGGTATTACCGGTCACCTGATATGGGTCGGTCTGGTTTCCACTCCCCTGTTATTCTTTACCACCGTCATGTTGACCGAGCCGCTTACTTCGCCAACTTCCTTCAGGAAAGGCCTGGTATATGCCGCGGTGGTGGGGCTGCTATATTCAGTTGCCGCCGCTCACTTTTCGCCGGAGAAAGCTTTGCTAGCTGGTAACGTCCTGGCCTTTGCTATGACGCCTAGCCGCAGCCTGCTCTACAAACTCATTAATCGGAGCAAAGAGGCGGAAGGCATCTATAGTTTTACCTTTGAGTCACCGCGTAAAATCAATTTTCAGGCTGGTCAGTACATGGAGTGGACCTTGCCGGGAGTAGCCGCCGATAGCCGCGGCAACCGCCGCTATCTGACTGTGGCCAGCTCGCCGACCGAGGAAAATCTAATGTTTACCGTCAAAATCCCGAGCCAGTCTAGCAGCTTCAAGACTAGTCTTATGAACATGAAACCAGGTGATCAGATTCTGGCTTCTCAGTTGGGAGGGGATTTTACGCTGCCCAAAGATAATACCCAGAAGCTGGCCTTCATTGCCGGCGGAGTTGGTATAACTCCTTTTCACAGCATGCTCAAATATCTGGTAGACACCAACCAGAAAATCGACGCCCATTTATTTTATTCGTTGAATTCGCCGGCCGAACTGGCATATAAAAACTTGCTGGTGACGGCTCAGGGCCAGGGGCTAAAGAATCATATCGTTATCAGTAAGGACGCTCCGGCTGGCTGGAAGGGTTTGACTGGATATATCGACGAAAGGTTAATTGGTGTCAGCCTACCTGATTACATGCAGCGCCACTTTTACATATCCGGCCCACAGGGATTTGTCTCCGCGGTGCACCAATCTCTGCTCCGACTCGGCGTTGAGCACGCACACATCAAGACAGACTTTTTCCCGGGCTACAACTAAGCTAGTAGTGCTTGCATGCCGGCAGTCATAGAAATTTTGCCGGTTTTGTCTACCGCGTAGGCTTCATAGCCACGGGCTTGACCTCCAACGAAATTGAGGCCAAATTTACCTTGCACGAAAGCGGTGGTGGCCAGTACATCAGCGTTGATAATATCCGGGCCAACAACACTAATACTCAAAATTGAATCCGCTGGCTTACCTGTTTTTGGGCTAACAATATGTAGACCTCTCTCGTAATTCCCACTAGTTGCAATTGCCATATTTTTAACTGCAACGCCTGCGAGTATGGCGCCCCTGTTCTGCGGGTTTTGGATACCAATTTTCCAAACTTTATCGGAATCACTGGCTGCCAGGATATCGCCACCTATAGCTATACAAAAAGTATTGTAGCCGCCCTTTTTGATAATTTTAGCGGCCTCGTTTATCGCCCAGCCCTTGACATAGCCGGATGGGTCAAAAGAACCAGTGGCCCATGCCGAAAAAAAGCCTTGAGTCGCTTGCTCGGCTGCTTTACAGGCTTTAATTATGGCCTTTAGGTCCCGGCTCACGTTCGGTTCGGCAATCTCTCCCCTGCCGTAGCGTGAAACTTCGCTCTCTGGCTTATATGTACTAAATTGACTATCGATTTCTCTCAGCCGCGCAAAAACTTTTTCAAAGATAACTTCTTTGGCCCCCGGAATATCAATACTGACTCCCGTGCCCATTATGATTCGGCTGACTCTCATATCTAAATTGTAGCTTAACTCTGCGCAGCTTGATCAAGCGCCGCCTGCAATGATTGCTGAAAACCAAAGCTGGTACTGGTAGCCCCCGACACAAAATCGATGTTTGAAGCGTTTTGTTTATCTATTGCGGTCTGCTTTAGAAGCGGTTTGGAGAAAGTGGTTACCTCCACCGAGTGGTTCTGGTCGCTCGGCATCTGCAAAAATTTAACGTCGGTTATTTTACCTCCGCTTATAACTGCAGCTACCTGTACTGTTCCGTACGGCGTATCCGTAGCATCGCCCGTGTAGGTGCCGTCTTTATATGTAACAGGCGTATTTTGGCTGGCCGAAGTGACACTACCCGAACTATTTGTTTGAGTAGAAGCCGCTGAGGAAGCCGGCGTAGTTAGATGGAAGTTTGAAGACTTTTTATTATTGGAATAGAGAACCATGGCCCCTAATATGGCTACGGCAAGGATTATAATTACTGCTTTTTTCATTGACCTGCTCAGTTTACCAAACCATAACTGAATTTACGCTGAGCTTGTCTTTTAATTAATTGCTTGCTATTTTTTGCGCCGTAATTCAAACCACAAGCTTTTTAACCTTTATGGGTGTATATTTAGCAATATAAACGAATAATCTGCCTAAAAACACTAGTCAACAAAATGCCAACTAAAAAACCTCTTATAAGTTCGCTGCGTAACCTGATGATTCAAGAGGTGCCGGCCTACGCCAATAAATTCTATTATTCGCTTGGTTTTCTATCTATGATTTCGTTTGTGCTGCTGCTGGCCACCGGGCTAGTTATGGTTTTTTACGGACCAGACTGGTGGTTAACAGATAGCGTTGGTAAATATGTTAGAAGTGTTCATCTATGGGCCACCCAAGCCTTTGTGCTCTTTATCTTGCTGCATTTGATGGTCGTTTTCTTTACTTCCGGGTTTCGAAAACCCAGGCGCACTACATGGGTACTTGGCTCCCTGATGTTCTTGTTTGTTATAGCCGAGGCCGAATTCGGCTATGTACTTAGGGATGATTTTTCTTCCCAGTGGCGAGCTCTTCAAGGCGCCGATTTTTATAATGGCAGCGGATTAGGTTGGTGGATCAACTCACTTAATTACCGTCAGATTTACGGAATCCATGTTGTCTTGATACCAGCCATTATTATCGGCCTGCTGTTCATGCACTATCTTCTAGTTCGGGTACTGGGTATTGCTAAGCCTTACCGAAAAGACAAAATAGCAGCGACAGTTAAGGCTGACCACGGCAAACTTTTTGCCAGAGGCGGCGTGTTAGCAATTCTGATACTTATCCTGGCGGTTATCTTCCCATCACCGTTCCTTAAACCGACGACTACTAAAGAAATCGCTCAAAACGATCCCAAACTAATGGGCCAAACCCTAGTAAAGGAATTTGACCATAGCAGCGATACGGCCGGCTATATGGACAGCATTCAACCCTATAAGTTTGACACCCGGGCGGTTTTCGTCGAGCAGCCGTACGCCCAGCTGGCGGCTCTACAAAGTTCGCCTAACTTCCTGACAAAATACAACTCTGAGCCTGCTAGTCTTCAGGCTTCGCAACTATCAGCTGCTCGGGATTACTTTGATAATACTTACCCTCATATAGATAAGACCGCCAACCCCCTAATAACAGCTGTCGGTTCTTTAATAGATATGGGGTCTGCCGGTTTTTACCAGCCTGCCCTGAATGCCGCCAATCCCGAAGGTGCTTATGCCACTCGCTTTTTGGCCGATACTGGCGTACTTGATGATCGAGCCCAGGCTCTGAACATCACTACCGAACAATATGGCATGCTACGCGAAGAGCAAGGCCGAATTCCACCCGGCGCCTGGTGGTTGGCACCAATCGGGCTGCTGAATCACACAGTTTTAAGTAATGACGAAAATGGCGATCGGGATGGCGCCGCGATATTGGGCGGATTATTGCTACTACTTGTCGCCTTTCCGTTCATCCCAGGTCTAAACAAGCTACCCGACAAACTTAAAATTTATAAGCTCATTTGGCGTTAGTCAGTTCCGGCCATTCTATCTTTATAGTTTGTGCCGAGGTTGCTTAAGTTGAACGTTGCCTATTAACACTAATAAGACTAGGCTTAGTCGGTGCAGGTAAAGGTACTAATAGTTGACGATGACGATTACATGGTCCGCCTCTATAGGCGTCTATTTGAGTATGAAGATTTTGTGGTCTTTGTTGCTCAGGATGGACAGGCTGCTATCGAGCTAGTCAATGAGCTGCAACCCAACCTTATAATGTTAGATATCATGATGCCGGTTATGAACGGTCTGGAGGCTCTTGAGATATTAAAGGGAGCGAAGCTCACCAAGGAAATCCCTATAGTAATGCTCACCAATCTGAACGACGCCGCCAATATTGAAAAAGCCAAGGCACTTGGAGCTGACGATTACCTACTTAAAAGCAACTTTGAAGGGGATTACATCATGGGCGTGGTTCGCAAATATATTCCGAGCCCTGCCCCGTTACCTTTGATAGGACGTTAGCCGACGCGGTAGTCGTCCGGCAGCATGGTAATGGCGTAGCCAACTTCATTAACCCGGCCGGCCCGGCCAATACGGTGAACATAATCTTCGTAGCTTTGAGGCACGTCGAAATTAATTACGTGGGTGATGCCAACTACGTCTATGCCCCTAGCCGCTACATCGGTAGCTACCAAGATGTTAGAGCGGTCTTCGCGGAAAGTATCCAGCGCCCGTTTGCGTTGGCCTTGATTTTTGCCGCCGTGCAAAGATACGCTTTTAAAACCACGCTCGTTGAGTTCTTTGCTTAGCCGCTCCACCCCGTATTTTGTACCACCAAAAATCAAAACTTTCTTAACTTCTGGCTTAATCAAGATATCGTGCAGTTTATCAAGCCGTCCGGTTTTGCCGGAATAATGGACTACCGCCTGGTGGACATTTTCGCTGGTTTCGCCTACTTTGACATTGATAGTCACTGGTTCGTGAGTAAAACTCTGGATAAGGCGGTTAATCTCCGGACTGAGTGTGGCGCTGAAGAAGAACGATTGCTTATTTGCCGGCATTTTCTCGAGTATGAAGCTGACATCGTTGATGAAGCCCATATCCAGCATGCGATCTACTTCATCCAGAACTACCATACCGCAGTTCCCCAGATGTAACGTGCCTTGGCGCAAATGGTCTTTGATACGCCCCGGCGTACCTATAATGACTCGGGCGCCGTTTTTTAAATCACGAATCTGCTTGCTCAGCGGCATACCGCCAATCAGCAGCGCGCCAGTAAGGCCGGAATTGCGGGCAATTAGTCGGCACTGCTCCTCTATCTGGATTGCCAGCTCGCGGGTTGGCGCAATAATCAGCGCCTGACCACCGCCATGCAGTAACCTATTAAGAATCGGCAGCGCAAAAGCCGCCGTTTTGCCAGTACCAGTGTTGGCGATACCAATAACGTCACTGCCGGCCAGGCCGTGCGGAATTGTTTTGTCTTGAATTTCAGACGGTGTTTTATAGCCTTTGGCAGCAATATTATTTTTTAGAAGCGGGTGTATAGCAAAGCTAGAGAACTGGTTGTCGGCTACGTAGTCGCTGGCCTCTACCGGGTTGGCTTCTTTGACGAATCGGCTGGGGTGAATGGTTGACTTTGCACCACGCGGCTGACGCCTGGTTTGGGGCCGCGGTTTTCGGTTAAATGTATAGTTTGGCATAAAAAAATAGATCCTTATTGGTTAGTTGGTTAACTCTGGTTACTACTTGCTTGAATGAAACCTGAGTATTAACGCTTAACTAAACCCGGATCCATTTGTAACAGTAACTATATTTTAGCATAAGTAAAATTATTTGTCCAACTATGGTGGGGTTTTGTACCCCGGTTTCTGCTAGTTGAAAATTTTACTACAAGAATTTCTATATTTTTATCTGTAAACCACATAAGCGTAATGGTGTAAAAAATACTTGACAAGCTATGGCAATTGGAATATCATGAGAGTAACCATCGTGAGGTGGCTAGGTCAAGTGCCTACTTGTAGGTAACTAACCGAGCAAAGAGGACTTCTTCGGAAGTCCTTTTTGCTTGCCGCCATATATTTTGCACTGATACAGAGGTGTTATTTTGAAATTTGTTCCCAAGGCAGGCTGGACTTGCCGAAATGGCCGTAGGCCGAGGTCTGCGAGTAAATTGGACGGCGCAGGTTTAACTTGTCAATAATGCCTTTAACGGACGTGTCTATTAACTTATCTTTAAAGTCCTCTAGCTCCTTCTCGCTGACTGTGGCCGTTCCGAATGTATCAATGGTTTGCATCAGAGGCAGCGGTTGCCCAATCACGTAGGCTAGGCCTACTTCGCACTTGCTGGCCAAGCCGGCAGCCACAATATTTTTGGCAATATAGCGGGCGGCGTAGGCACCGCTTCTGTCCACTTTGCTGGGGTCTTTGCCGGAAAATGCTCCGCCGCCAACGCGGGCATAACCGCCGTAGGTATCAACCACAATTTTGCGCCCCGTCAGCCCGGCGTCGCTCTCCGGACCAGGAATGTGCCAGAGTCCCGTACCATTTACTGTTATGGCCTTGGCCACCGGCAGTTTAAATTTGAATTTTTCAAATACCGGAGTAAATATGGTCTTTATAACGTCTTGCTTTACCTGCTCAGCGGAAGTTTGTTCATCGTGAGCCACGGCGGCTACCAGTTTCTCGACTGCTACCGGCTTACCGTCTTCGTAGCGCACGGTAACTTGGGCTTTGCCATCCGGGCGGAGCCACTTTAGCTGACCCTTATTCCGGGCTTCGTCAATCCGGGCGGCGATGGCGTGAGCCAGAGCAATAGGTAGTGGCATTAGCTCTGTGGTTTCATTGCAGGCAAAGCCAAACATCATGCCTTGGTCGCCGGCGCCATCGGCATCAACGCCCATAGAAATTTCCGGCGATTGTTCATGAATATCATTGCTAAATGCCGATTCCTGGCTAAAGCCCCAAGCCGGGATGTTATAGCCCAGTTCTTCAACTTTACTTCGCACAATTGACTCATAATCCAGCTTGGCGGAAGTTTTTATTTCCCCGAACAGAGCAATCTGGTTAGCCCCGGCCACAGTTTCTAGGCCTGTACGGCTAAGCGGATCTTGCTTGAGCGCAGCATCCAGGATGGCGTCGGATATGGCGTCACAAATTTTATCCGGGTGGCCGGCACAAACACTCTCTGAGGTGAAGAACGTTATTTTGGGCATAAAAAAATCCTTTCTTAACAAGGAAAGGACTGCATTCTCACGCATATCTTTCCCTTGCGGGCGAGACTTGGCACCTTGCTTATGTAATAGGTAGGTTGTCGGCAGCTTAACGGGCTCGATCCCTAGCTGCTCTCTTGATATTTAAATTAAATTGTTAACGACGTTATTGTACCACGGCCCTTTTTCTCTAGTGCTTATTTTGAGTCTGCTTATGCTTGCAAAATGATTTTTTTGTAGTCAAGATTATTTAATGCCTGAGATACAACGTCCAAGTGTAGGCGCGGGCCAACCGGAAACAAATTTGCCGGTAGACCTCTCTACTCTAGTTTTTGGTACTGCCCGCTATGGTGCCGCCAAAGTGGATGGTATCATCGTGCCAACCCCCGGTCCACATGATGACCAAGTACGTCTTATCCAGGAGGCAGTAAGCCTGGGGTATAACTTTTTTGATACGGCACAGGGCTACGGTGATTCCGAAGTGGTTGTTGGCCAGGCGCTGAGCGGACACTTGCGGGATGAGGTATTTATTGCCACCAAAGTCGGGATGCAACCTGATTCAGATATAGACACCTCAATTGCAAAAAGCGTAGATCGGCTCGGCACCGAACCCGATGTACTTTATATACATAACCGCTGGGATGGGATTTTGGATGGCTCGATGGATGACTGCTTGGAAGCGGTGGACAATGCCATAGATGCCGGTCTGGCTGGTCATATCGGCATCAGTAATTTTAGATTAGATGAGCTTAATTACGCGCTCGGTTCCCTGCGCAACCCAGTTTTGTTTTATCAAGCCAAGGTTAACTTGCACGCCCCTCGACCCGATGCGGCTGAACTGTTTGAACTCTGCCAGGCAGAGAGAATTCAGTTTACAGCCTCCTCGACTCTGGACCGCGGCGGTGTATTTGAAGTTGATAATCCAGCACTTGTAGAAATGACTAGGCGCTACGATCTAACACTAGCCCAGCTAGCAATCCTGGGAGTCAGTTCGCTTGGCATTCTGCCAGTGGTCCAGACGCATAATTTAGAGCATATGGCCGAAAATATGCGTAGCCTAAACACCGAACTAGACAAACAAGATGAGCAATACCTAGCCGATATTCTTCTAAGCAGAACCAGCTAGACCAAAATTACCGCTCGCTTATTTTGAGTCTGCTTATGCTTGCAAAAAACTGGCTCTGATTCAGAATATAATAATGCCTAAACCAGAATTTACTATTGAAAGATTGACCGCTTACTCCCCGGCTGATGCCGCAGAACTGGGAATATTACTGCACTATGAAAGTCCAAGCCGCCCATCATCACCACTACCGGAGCGAGTAATGCGTGATGCCGTAGACGATCCGGACGACAGAACTATAATTGTGGCCCGTGAGGCTCTCAGCTACCGGATTGTAGGTTCGGAGAGTCTCAACCTCATAAAAAGTCCTGACGTGGGCGAGGCCGGAATTGGCCGAATTGCGTGGCTTGGTTTTGTGTGCACCCATCCGTCATACAGGAATCGGGGCATTTATAGCAGGGTTTGGCGGGCCGGTCTTGAATGGTGTGCTGAGCGCGAAGCCGCAACCCTAGATTTTACTTCAAACCCCAACGCCCCCGATGGCCTTCGGGATGATGCAATTGGTTTTTATGAATCCCACGGCGCAGTCCGGCTTAACACCAATCCCTACAAGCTTAAAATTAAAGAGGCTCTGGAAGCCGAGCGCCAAGCAGATTCGTCGACCTAACTGCCCGCATATTTTGAGGGTATAATTTAACGGATGAAATATGTAGCACTTCTGCGCGGCATCGGCCCTGGCAACCCCAACATGCACGGCTCTAAGCTGAAGAGTGTTCTTGAAGATTTGGGATTCAGTAATGTAGCGCCTGTTATCTCTAGCGGTAATGTAGTTTTTGAATCCGACTCGAAAGATATCGCCAAATTAGAAGATGTTATTCAGCAGTCATGGCCTAAAAAACTAGGCTTCAACAGTGCCACGATTGTGCGCAGCCGCGAGCAGCTGCAAGCCCTGGTAGATAAAAACCCCTACGGAAGTGCCGACCACAACAGGCAATCTTATTTGCTGGTAACTTTCTTTAAGCATCCGCCCGACCGTGCCATAACCAGCCAACCCAACTTCTATACAGGCACCGGCGTTAATGCCCTATGCAGCACCATTGATACCACTGCGTCCAAGACACCCGATTTTATGTCCAAACTGGAAAGGCAATTCGGCAAAGATATTACTTCGCGTACATGGCTGACAATTCAGCGAATCCTCGCCAAGATGGAGCGGTAACCGCCCGCTTATTTTGAACGGGGGCTAAAGGTGTTAAAATTAGCTTAACGCGGCAAGTCACTTAGAAATGCTATGCGCCTTCCGTTTTGGCGAACAATCGTAGCAGCGACACGAAAAGCCGCAACTAAGCGGATCTTTAACAAATTTAAAGAAAGGATTCGTTATGGCAAAGGATGTTAATCCGGAGCATGCCAAATACTACGAAGACCACATGAAGCACTGGCGTTCATGGGGTTCGTGGTTTAGTTGGGGATCACCAGTCGGACTGGGACTGTTCTTTATTGCAGTCTGTTTTTCGATTTGGCTGCTGGGCAAAACCTTCAACTGGGGTTAATCCCAAGCAAAAGCAGCGCGGCTGGCAAGAACCAACGCGCTGTTTTTATTCCTCGCTTATTTTGAGCGGCGTAGACTATAAATAAGTCTAATTTATGTTATAGTATGCTCCATGTCAGAAAGCCGTTTTTCCGGTAGCTCTCGCTCGCCACTTAGCACTGCTCAGACGGCGGAGAGTTTAAGGATGCAATTGGCTTTAGAGGAATTTGGGCAGACACTCCCCCGTAACGTTCTGCAGTCTGCACCTCGGACCCCAGAATACAAACAAAGAAGTCCTAGAACTTGTTTTTACGCCTCCTTAATAGCGGCACGCCTGTCGCTCGGATCCAGGATGCTGCCGTCTGAGGGACATATCGCCGCACAGGCCAATCGCGCCGGGCTGCTGGGTGAACATGGTGCCGAAACTTTTTCCGAACACCGCGATGACCAAGCTGCCTTTGTAGACAAGGTATTGGGGCTACAAATACGTTTTATAGACCAGAAATATGATGATGAGCGCATAGATGCCCTAACCCGAGGGTTAAGAGATGAGGGCAAACCTGTGCTATTTGGTACTTATCGACATTGGGTTGTGTTGGATGGTTTTAAACGTACCCGAAAAGCAGGATGGATAGGAATGAATCCGGCCAGCGGCCGCAGGTTGGAAGATACCGGCGAAGAATTATACCCGCCATATATCGCCAGCAGATTGGTTGCGTCTGGTATGCCGCTGGTAGTAATAGAGAATTCTCATGAGCCAGCGGCCCGATTCCGCCCTGCACACCACAGCACTGCCCGCTCTATCCCCGCAGTCCAAACCTAACCATCCGTTTATTTTGAGCGTAGCGTAGTATTGTATTTATAGCATAAATGTTGTATGATATGTCAATGGAATTATCTGGAAGCGAAGGTTTGCCAAATCCAGTTTTTAGTCAATCAATGGCCGAGCGTCTGGACAAAGAGACGTCATTTGAGTCTGTCGGAAAAAGCCAGCAAGACCGACAGGAAGAAATCAGGCATGCCAGGGAATTTAGACGAAGCTTGATTCAAGACGCGCTGGCTCAAATCGCTGTGCTGAAAGAATGGCCCGTCGAATACTTAGACTCTGAGAGAGACAAATTTTATACCACGGAACGCCGGCGACAAAATTATGTAGAAAAATACGAGGCAAGGGATCAGTTAGAAGTCGAAGAACTGCTGTCAGGCCTCGATTTAGATAACACTGAGCACTTTTATCAATTAATGGAGAAGTTGAGGCAGGTCTATACGGATTTAAAGATGCGTCTGATGATAGTTGAAATGGAAACTAGGCGGTTGGTCTTCAAGCTTTATGGTCAGTCTACCCACACTAAAGAGACACGAGAAGAGCGCATCGTTAGATTGCTTAACAACGAAGAGGGAGAGGTAGATATAGCCGATGTTGTGCTTGCAGAAATTGATGGAATGCGCGAAGAAGGTAAAGACGAAGTTAGCATTTTTCGTGCCCTGATGCGCAAGTACCATCCCGATGTATCCGAAATAGAAAAGGCCAAAGAAATAACTCGACTTATAATCTCCCTCTACGACAGTAGGTTAAAACACTTCGTCATTTAAATACTTAACGAGTTAGGTATTCCCTGCCCGCTTATTTTGAGCGTGCTTATGCTTGCAATGCAAGCTCTTCAGGAGTAGTTTTACTTCTTAGCAAGAGATTGAAATTATGGACTTTGGTGAAAAAGGTGAACTTATATTTGAAGATGAACTCGAGGCCAGAGTTGCGGTTGAGTTATTGAATGGAGCTGGCCGGTCCGATTTAGTTGACCATGTGAGACCGCCGCTAAACAATCCAGGTATTGGCTACTTTGAGTTTTCCAGAAGAATGCGAGATCTTAGGCATGGACAAGTCGAAGAAGGCGTACATAGAGTTGAGGAACCCGACGCATTAATCGAGATAGTTAAGACCCTAGTCAAAACGTCTAATATGCACTACACCTTTAGGACGAATCGGGCCGGTACCAGACGGGACTTTATGGGTGCCAAACTTCGAGAGCTACATAAAAAAAACGAGGATAGGCAGGCCGAGTCAAAAATAGCATCAACCGATAGGCGTATGACTAAAGTCGAGTTGGGCGACGCGATGATCCTTGGTTATATGACCGCAGAGGAGGCGGATTCAATCGCTAAAAGAAGAGCCTTTGTCGAACAATATTTGGCCGAACGTGGCTGGGATGCCACCAACCTAACAATTGAGCAACTTATCGAAGTAAGGTCGCAGCCAGGCTGGAAGTTATCTGACGAAGCGTCACCAAGCTAAGAATTTCAGATTGTGCAGAAAGTTAAGACCTAACCGCCCGCCCCACAC
>CAZVAN010000003.1:0-44043 GCA_964625245.1 uncultured Candidatus Saccharibacteria bacterium
CTCAATCCTTTTGGGAATTTGATTTTAAGTCAAACGCGTATACCAATTCCGCCACTCGCCCGCATTGTTTTTTACGGCTAACTGTACTATAAACAATCTATATTAGTTTTTAAGGAGCAGACCTTACTTATGGAAAATCGTAGTAGACTGGACCAGAATCGCCGCAACGCTCACATGGCTCGCCTGGCTAGACTTACACTGCTTGGACGATTTGCCGAGCAACCGGGACCCGGTGTCCTACGCGTAGATCAGTCGCGCACAATTTCCGCTGAAGCAGCTCGAGTAATGCTGGAAGAGACTCTGGATGAGAGTGATGGCATTCCAGTCATAACTGACGAACAGCTACGTGCTCAGCCCAGCTCTTAAGCTGGAGGCGCGTACGAGATTCGCACTCGTGTACAGGGTTTTGCAGACCCTTGCCTAACTCCTCGGCCAACGCGCCTCGTCGGAACTTACGCTTTTGTCTCGTTTTGCCTATTCGGCAAAAGCTTCGACTTTAAGCTATGTCCCTCCTCTCAACATTGTAAACAGCTCCGCTTGGTTTACAATCTTGGTTTTCTGAGGCTTCTAAAAGTATACAAGAATTTAAAGAGTTATGGCCTGCTAAAAGTGGCGTTTGTAGAGGCGCCACTGCCAGCCGGGGGCGCTAATACTATTGTCGACTATTAATTTGCCGGTGTTTTTTCTGCCCCAAACTGTTGCTGTTATCTGGCCTATATCCTGATTTTTAGCCACTGTCACTCGGTTGTTATCGATTTGCATAGATGAAACAACCTGCCGAGTTTTCCAGGTCAGTATACTAACGTCGTCTCTTGAAAGGACATTTGCCACTTCTCCCCAAGGTGCTACATAAATGCCGACTACTTGGTCTCGCTTGGCAACGGTTACACTGTAAAAACTGTCAGCGGCTGAGCTCAGAAGCGGCTGGCTGTCAGCTATTGCAGTGGTCAAATCTGGCGCTCCCATAATTGCCCCGACGAGCATCAGGTTCTGACCGTCCACAACTCGTTTGGCGGCCACTAAATAACAGCCGCCGGCTTGCTCGGTATTACCGGTTTTAATGCCGCTAACCCCATTAGTGCCAAGCAGCCAGTTGGTGTTGTGCACGGTACCGGCAACTGGTATTTCGGCCGTTGGTTGGGTAGCAATATCCTGTAGTACAGAGTTATCTTCATATATAAGCCCAAGGCCGGTCAGATCCTGAGCGGTGGATGTTGATTTGGCTGAAAAGCCACTGGCATCATCAATATGACTGTTGGTGAAGCCCTGCTGCTTAAGATATCCATTGGCAAAGCTCACATATTTATCTACCGACCCAAAAGCCCAGCGGGCCAAAGTATCGGCCATATTGTTAGCTGACGGCAGCAGCATGGCTTGCAGGGCTTGATATTCGCTTATTTGCTCACCTTCTGTAACGGCTACTACCGAACCACCCTGAGCACTATATGAGTTATAAGCTGCCACATCTTGAGCCGTTATGGTAATAGTTGGGCCTTGGTCCCCGTGGGCCAGGGGTTTTTGTTTCATGACTGCCAGAGCTGTAATTACCTTTGTGACACTGGCCATCGGCGCCGGCACTTGCTGGCCATGGCTATCTAAAACACCGTAACCCTCAGCTCCAATAGCTGATTGGCCATAGGCCGGCCAAGCCAGGCTAACTGGTGCGGGGCGGCTTTTATAAACGTAGCCAGACTGGGCTTTAATTTTCGGCAGGGGGACAATCCAGCATATGAACGCTACGATGAATAAAATCAACAAAAAAAGTGGCAGCCGACGCCGCTTTTTGGGCTTTTGAGTTTGAGAGTTCATCTTAGCAATAATCATACACTAATAAGGGGCCGATAAGGTGCATTTGGTGTATAATTAAAATCAAATAAGGAGAAAAACACTCAAGATGTCATTACCAATCATCATCGGCATAATTGTTCTAATAATTGCGCTGCTTGCCTACATGTACAACAGTTTAGTGCGGGGTAAGGTCCGTACAGACGAGGCCTGGAGCGATATAACCGTCCAGCTGAAACGACGATACGATCTAATACCTAATCTGGTTAACACGGTTGCTGGCTATGCCGCCCACGAAAAAACCGTTCTGGAAGACGTTACCGAGGCTCGCGCCCAGGCGCTGAACGCCCAAAGTGTGGCCGAGACGGCTAAGGCTGATAATCAGTTTCAGACTGCTCTAAAAAGCCTGTTCGCGGTGGCTGAAAATTACCCACAGCTGAAGGCTAACGAAGGCTTCCAGCAATTGCAGGCCGAGCTGGTTGATACTGAAGACAAAATCCAGGCCGCCCGCCGCTTTTATAACGGCTCCGCCCGCGACTTTAACATCAAGGTCCAGTCTTTCCCAACCAACTTCTTTGCCGGCCTACTTGGCTTTAAAAAGCGCGATTTCTTTGAGGTTGACGGTGCCGAATCCGAGGCCGTGGCTGAGCCAGTCAAAGTAGACTTTAGCGCTGACAAAAAATAATGCTCTCCGTGAAGCTGTAAGTCGAAGGCGCCTACATGTATGAGCAAATAGCCAGCAATAAACGACGCACCGCGGTGCTGCTGATTGGGTTCATTGGGCTAGCTTGGCTAGTAGCTTATGTAATTAGCCGAGCCTTAGGCAATCCGGATTGGCTGCTGATAATCGGTGTGTTTTCACTGGGCTACGCGCTTTACAGCTATTTTGCGGGGTCTAAGATGGCTCTGGCCGTTAACGGTGCCAAACAAATTCAAAAAGCTGACAATCCCCGGTTATGGCGAACAGTTGAAAACCTAGCCATTACTGACGGTCTCCCGATGCCAAAAGTTTATATAATGGACGACCCCTCGCCCAACGCTTTTGCTACCGGCCGAGATCCAAATCATTCTGTGGTCTGTGCTACCACTGGCCTGCTTGAAATGATGGACGATACCGAGCTACAGGGTGTAATAGCCCACGAACTGGGGCATGTCAAGAATTATGATATTCGAGTAAACACCTTAGCTTTCGCCCTGGTTGGTGTTATTTCGCTGATTGCCGATTTCTTCTTGAGATTTACGTTTTGGGGTGGCCGAGACAGAGAAAGCAACAACCAGCTGGCAATATTCATTGCCATAGCTGTGGCCATAATCGCACCGATTGCCGCCGCCCTTTTGCAGCTGGCTATCAGCCGTCGCCGAGAATATTTAGCCGACGCCACCGGCGCGCTAACAACCCGCTATCCGGAGGGCCTGGTTGACGCGCTTGAAAAAATTGAGCAGACCGGTAGTGCCTTGCAGCGTCAAAATACCTCGACAGCCCACATGTTTTTTGTTAACCCCCTGAAAGGCCACAGTGTCCTTAATTTATTTAGTACCCACCCACCAATTGAGGCGCGTATTGCAGCCCTCCGCGAAATGAAATTTTAGCGGTCTGTTTGCTCGGCATATCACGTCGTCAGAATCTCCACTACTCGTTCGGAGCATGTTAAATACGTCTCACTCCGTTGCTCGCTTCTTCCTAGTATTGTGCTCAAGCAAAACAGCCCTTTAGAATCAGCTCCATGGGGTACTGCATCCAGATGCGAAGTCGGCTTTAAACATTAAAATACCCCTGTTTTAGGCTATAATATAACTATGGCGGAGAAGAAGAGTTCTAACAAATCGTTAACTAAAAAAACTATCCCGGCCGGGGCGCGGGTTCGCAAAACCACTAAAAAGCAGGCTAAGACTAAGGCTAAGGCTCAAGTACGCACTCTAACGCCGCTGCCCAATGTCTTTAAAATTACAGGCCAGGTATTTTCAATTTTTGTTAAACATTGGCGGCCACTGCTTGGAATAGTAATTGTTTATCTACTTCTCAATATTATATTTGCCAGCGGTCTGTCGAATTTAACTAGTTCGGTTGACCAAATTAAAACTGACTTGAGCACTTCGTCCGGTACCACAGCCCACCCTCTGACAAAAGCCATTAGTGGCTTTGGTACCCTGGTTGGCAGCGCTGGTGTTTCTGGCTCGGCAACTGGTTCAGTTTTGCAGAGCGTATTATTTGTCCTGGAAAGTTTGGTTATCATCTGGTCGCTCCGTCAGCTTCTGGCTGGTAAAACTATTGGTGTTAAGCAGGCCTACTACCACTCAATGTACCCGTTAGTTCCGTTCCTGCTAATAGTTTTTGTTATCATCCTGGAACTTTTACCTATAACCGTAGGAGCGTCACTCCTGAACGCCGTGCTAACTAGTGCCGTTTCCAGTCTGGCCGCGGCCGCTTGGTTTTCGTGGGGAATCTTTCTATTGCTGGCCGGCTGGTCGTTTTATATGCTGTCAAGTTCCATATTTGCACTCTATATAGTGACGTTGCCAGAGATGATGCCGCGCGACGCCCTGCGTTCTGCCAAAAACCTGGTGCGCTATCGGCGCTGGGGTATTATCGGCAGGGTAGTCTATTTGCCGGTCTTTATTTTAGTTGCTATGGCTATTGTCATGGTGCCACTTATCCTACTTGCCACATTCCTGGTGGCTCCTGCCTTCTATTTTCTTAGCATGCTGTCCATACTGTTTGTCCATACCTATCTCTACTCGGTTTACAGGGCTTTGCTGGCATGAGCGATGCACCGGCTGCTCGTGCTGCCAAGCTGCGAGAACTCATTAATGACTACCGCTACAACTACCACGTACTAGACAGGTCAATAATGAGCGAGGCCGCAGCCGATTCACTCAAGCATGAACTGGGCCAAATTGAGACCGAGCACCCAGAATTAATAACTTCTGATTCGCCAACGCAAAGGGTAGCCGGGCAGCCTTTGCCGGGCTTTAGCCAAATTCGTCACAGCCAGCGGATGCTGAGTTTGAATGATGTTTTTAGCGAGATTGAGCTAAAAGCCTGGGCCGAACGTATCAAAAAACTTTTGCCGTCTGGCGCTCACGCCGAGTATTTTATGGATATAAAAATGGACGGCTTGGCCGCCGCCCTGGTATATGAAGACGGCGTCTTAGTACAGGCCATTACTCGCGGCGACGGATTTACAGGCGAGGACGTGACAATGAATGTCCGGACAATAGATTCTGTGCCGCTGCGCCTCCGCCAAACTACCGTCAGTCAAAGATTTTTGAGTGGCCGCACTGAAGTACGCGGCGAAATTGTCATGTATAAGAAAGATTTTGAAAAACTAAATCTTGAGCGCCAAAAGCAGGGGCAGCCACTGTTTGCTAATCCCCGCAATTTAGCCGCCGGTACAATCCGTCAACTAGACCCAAGACTGGTGGCCGCTAGGCCACTGCAGTTTCATGCATATGATTTGATTCGAGATGATGCCAATGAAGTACCGACTAACGAGTTTGCCTACCAAGCCTTACGAGAGCTCGGCCTAATATCAAATTCTGTGGCTAGCACAGCCAAATCAGTAAACGAAATAATGGATTTTGCTCATAGCTGGGAAGAAAAACGCCGTGACTTGCCGTTTAACACCGACGGTTTAGTAATTAAACTCAACGATCGACAAGCATACTCGCGCCTAGGTGTGGTTGGTAAGGCTCCGCGGGGCGCGGTGGCTTATAAATACCCAGCCGAGCAAAGCACTACCAAAGTGAAAGATATTTTTGTAAGCATCGGCCGAACCGGTGCCGCCACGCCAGTGGCTATGTTAGAGCCGGTAGTTGTTGCTGGCAGCACTGTCCAGATGGCAACCTTACACAATGAGAGCGAAGTGGCTCGCAAAGATATCCGCATTGGTGACACGGTTATTATTCAAAAAGCCGGCGACGTTATCCCGGAAGTTGTTGAACCGCTCGTGAAATTACGAGACGGCTCTGAAAAACCATTCAAGATGCCAACCCACTGCCCAGATTGCAATACAAAACTCGTTAAGGCTAAAGCCGGCGAAGCCGTTTGGCGCTGTCCTAATAATGCCTGCCCCTCACGGTCCTGGAAACAGATTCAGCACTTTGCCAGCAAGGCAGCTCTGGATATAGACGGCATGGGCGAAAAAAATGTCCAGGCTTTACTCGATGCCAAACTGATTAGTGATGCCGCAGATTTATATACCTTAAAGAAGGATGACCTACTAAAGCTAGATCGATTTGCCGAAATTTCGGCTACCAAG
Organism: uncultured Candidatus Saccharibacteria bacterium; assembly: GCA_964625245.1. Classification (GTDB taxonomy): domain Bacteria; phylum Patescibacteriota; class Saccharimonadia; order Saccharimonadales; family UBA10212; genus CAZVAN01. Next base: position 6,045 of record CAZVAN010000003.1, read on the forward strand.
CTGGCCAAGGCTATCCAGGATAAAAAACGTCCATCGCTACCCAGGTTTCTTTATGGGCTGGGCATTCGGCATGTTGGCGTGCAGACGGCTATTGATCTGGCTGGTAATTTTCATTCGCTAGATAATCTTCGCCGCGCCACAATAGACCAGCTATCAGAGGTCGAAGGCGTTGGTGAAGTGGTGGCTGAGTCAATAGTTGAATGGTTTGCCCAGCCCCGCCATCAGAAGCTTCTAGGGAACTTTAAGAAAAACGGCGTGGAGCCGGAAAAAGCCGAAACCATAGCTGGGGCACTCAGCGGCAAAAACTTTGTAGTCACCGGCAGTTTAGAGACAATGAGTCGTGAGCAGGCGGGGGAGCGCATCCGAGCCCAAGGCGGCACATTCCAAAGTTCAGTCGGCAAAGAAACCGACTATCTTGTAGTAGGCGCTAATGTGGGCGCCAGCAAGCTAGACAAAGCCGCCAAATTCGGCACCAAACAGATTACAGAAGAAGAACTACTTAACATGTTAAGTAAATGAATAAACCGGTTTTTGTAACCGGCAACGCTAATAAGGCAAAATACTTTTCTGAGTTGATTGGTTTGCCCATAGAACATCAAGCAGTTGAGGGCCATGAAATTCAGAGTCTTGATCTTAGAGAAGTAGCCGAGCATAAAGCAAGACTGGCATATGAGCAAATAAAAAAACCCGTAATTGTTGAAGATGTATCGCTAGTAATCAATTCTATGGGAAGATTGCCCGGCCCATTTATTAAATGGTTTATTGAGGGACTTGGTCTTGAGGGCATCTGTCGACTTGCGGACGTCAGCCCCGATAGAAAAGCTGTCGCCAGCAGCGTTTACGCTTACTACGATGGTAAGATTTTAAAAATTTTTGAGGGCAGTCTGGACGGCACAATTGCCAGCCATCCAAGAGGCGATAGTGGCTTTGGCTGGAACCCTACCTTCATACCTCTATCTAGCACTCAAACACTGGGGGAGATGGATGACAAAAACTTCAAAAAGGCCTACTTACAAATTAAGCCAATTAAATCCCTAAGAGAATTTTTGCAGAGCTTGGACGGGTGACGGAGTGCTACAATTTTAAGGAAGGGGCTGTAGCTCACCTGGTAGAGCGCGGCATTCGCATTGCCGAGGTAAGGAGTTCGAGTCTCCTCAGCTCCACCACGTCGCATCTAACATCAACCCCACTTAAATTTTTGGCAATCAAGTAACCAAAAATTAGTGGGGTCTTGTGTTGCTGCTCCTTTCCCCGCAAAATAAATTTTACGGGGGCCCCAAGCTATGAACATAGATTTACTAACAAGGCAGGCGATTACCCATACCAGACATTGTTTAACCGGTTGTGCGATTGGTGAGGTTTTGGGTATGGCGGTTGGGCAGAATTGGAATAATCTGCTGCAGACTGCCACAGGAATAATTCTGGCTTTTCTCTTTGGTTATTTACTGACTTTCTCAGGCGCCCGCAGGCGGGGCGTGGTAACCAACGATGCCGTGAAGCTTGCATTGAGTGTGGACACGGTCTCTATTATTTCGATGGTGGCTATTGATAACACCCTAGAGTGGCTTATCCCGGGCGCTATTAATGCCCATCTAAGTAACGGCTTGTTCTGGTGGAGCGAAGCCTTGTCGCTATCTGTAGCGTTTATACTAACGGTACCAGTCAACCGTTATATGATTGCACGTGGATCGCACAACCATAACCACTAGAAATAACAGATGTAATTCGATATAATAGCCAGGTCAAACACGGGGCATTGGCGCAGTTGGCTAGCGCGCTTCCATGGCATGGAAGAGGTCAAGGGTTCGAATCCCTTATGCTCCACCACGCAGCGATAAACTATAGAGCTCTGGCCATCCAAAACTAGCCGGGGCTCTTTTTGAATGGCAAATGAGCTCGCCGTTATCGCTGCTCTTCCGTTTTGCTTATCCTCAAGGCAAAACGGGGAATAGGAATAGCTATCACTAAACAATAGGACCCCTGTTAGAATATAGACTATGAGATTGAATGCTTTTTTGGCGCGGGCCGGAGTTAGTTCCCGGCGGGGAGCTGACAAGTTAATTACAGACGGGCGAGTCACGGTTAATGGAGAAGTTGGCCAACTCAATGACGAAGTTTCTGACAGCGATAAAGTAGAACTGGACGGCAAACCAGTTTTCGTGCAAGCTCTACGCTACATTTTGCTAAATAAGGCCGCCAGTTATGTTACTACGTTGCACGATCCAGAAGGACGGCCAAAAGTTACCGACTTGGTTGATGTATATGAGCGGGTTGTGCCGGTGGGGCGGCTGGATTTTGATACAACCGGCGCCTTACTTCTGACCAATGACGGGGAATTGGCCAATAGACTAATGCACCCCAGCTTTGAGATAGACAAAGTGTATAGCGTCAGAGTTGAAGGGAATATCACAGGAGAAACACTTAACAAGTTAAGTAATGGAGTAGCTCTGGAAGATGGCCAGACCTCTCCGGCCAAGGCTGTTAGGTTGAATAATAATGAAATCGAACTCACCCTCCACGAAGGCAGAAAGCGCCAAGTTAAACGCATGGTGGCTGCAGTTGGGTTGAAATTTGTCAGTTTGGAACGAACCCGTTATGGCTCGCTTAGCTTGAATGGTCTTAAACCGGGCCAATGGCGTGAGCTTACGCCAGAAGAAATTAATCAGCTTAAAAATGATACAATAGCCGAATAGTGGCAGTACTAAAAAGGTCTAAGAAACCGGTAAAAACATCCCGGCGCCCGACGCGAGTTGGCAAAAATTCAACTTCGGTTGAAAAAATGCAACTTGGTTTGAAGCAACGGCTATTGGCGCCTGCGGTTCTCGCAGTTTGCGGTGTTTTTTTGGGAGCCTTAATCGTCATCTTCTTGATTGTTCTTTGGTTTAGCAAAATTTACGCCGACCCGGAACATGTTTTCTCGGCAATGCTTAATAACAATCTAGCAACCCAAAGCATTACCAAAGCTACGCTTCGGACTAGCGGTAGCTCGTCGAGTCAAGATTTTGTCCAAATAGCTTTCTCGCCGGAACTTAGAGTCCACGACCTGAAAGCAATAACTGACAATACTACCAAGCCGGCGTCGAAGCTAACCCTAGAAACAATAGGGACGGTTAGCGCGGACTACCAGCGCTATAGTCATATAGAGAGGCCAAACTCCACTAAAACACAGCAAGATTACCAAAAAGTGTACGACGCCTGGTTGAAAAATGGCGGACAGCAAGGCGGCTCCGGGCAGGCGATGGGCAATTCACTATTTAGCGCAGTTTTATACGGAGATTTTAATTCCGTCACCCGCGCTCAGCTGCTCACTGAGCTAAAAGCCTCCTACAGTATTAATTATGCCAAAGTGAGTAAGAAGGGCAGCATAAATCGCCGAACTTATATTTATCATGCTACGGTGCCGCTTCAGAAGTACGCCAAAGCGGCTCATGACTACGCTCAAGCGCTTGGACTGCCGCTGGCATCACAGATAAATCCGGCAAGCTACCAGCCAACTGACAAACTGGATATAAATATCACAGTGGATGTGCTAAGCCGCCAGATCAAAAAAGTAGATTACCTGAGCCAAAATTTTAGTGAAAACTATAGCGGTCAAGGCAATGCTGCAACCATCATACTACCGCAAAAAACGGTTAGTACTGCCGTCTTTCAAGACGCGGTTAAATCCCTCAATCCATAATATTTTTTTGGCATTGGCTTGAGCGGGCTAGTTGGGGTATAGTTTAGCTTAAGCATAATAAAAACAACATGGACCCACTTGCTAACCCGGACTCGCCACCACCTCAAGACACTAACCCACCTCTTCCGCCTACGCCGGCGACTACTGTTGAACCTCTTCCGACCAGGCCTGTAACCACTGTTGAACCAAATGGCCTACCAGCTGCGCCGCTAACAGATACTCCCAACATCGGTGATCTTGTAGCTCAATCTGGCTACTCACCTATCACACCTACACCACTGCCCTTTGAACCGCCTAAGAAATCAAAATTAGCCTTCCTGAAACCATCTAAAAAATTAGCGGTGATAGTGGCGCTATTTGCACTATTCGGCGGCGGAGCCTCGGCCTTTTATTTTGGCTACTACACGCCCAACCAGCCCGCGGACGTTTGGAGTAGTGCGCTGAGCAATACCGGTAAAGGCTACGACAAACTGTCGCAATACGCTACATCGTCAAAGAAAACCAAGGGCATATCGGTTAAAGGTTCATTTAAGTTGAGTGGTCTGGTGGCAGCAGACGGCACCTTTAGTGGTGCCAGTGAAAATAATAATTCACAGCTGACCGGGAGCATTTCGGCCGTGGGGCTGAAGATAAACCTGGATGTGCGGACTATTGCCAGTGCCGGGAACTCGCCAGACGTTTATTTTAAGGTGGATGGCATTGCTGGACTTGGCACACTGTTTGGAAATTTTGATCCTACCTATACAACGGCCTTAAACGGTTTAAATAACACCTGGTACCTGGTTGACCATACCCTATTTGACCAGTTTGCCCAGGGGTCTAACAGTAACCTCCAACTGAGCTCACAAGACGTTAGCTCAGCACTGAAGGCCGTCGGCGATGCTAGCAAATCTTATGTCTTCACTAAGGATGAGCAAAAAATGGCCTTCAAGGTTAGCAAATATGTCGGTAAAGAAAAGGTTGATAACCGAAACACCTATTACTACAAAGTTTCGGTGGATAAGACTAACCTCAAAGCCTATGTAAAAGCCCTGTGCACAAATTTGAAAGCTAGCAAAATAAACAAGTTTTTTGACGGCACCGGCCAAAGTATTGACCAAGCCCTAAGCTGCCAGAACGGCGATACAACCATAAACAATATAGACGCCTCTGGCTCAGCCGATGTCTGGGTAGATTTGCATACCAAGCTAATCCATAAGATTCGCTTTACCGATAAAACCAACAAATCAGACTATTTTGATATTGCCCAGGACTATCAGGGTGGGGACGTTTTTCCGTTCAGCGTCAGCGTCAACGATAAAAACGGGGGAGACACCACGGTTTTGGTGATTAAAATGTCGCTCAACATGAAGACTAACACCTTTAGCATGGACGGCAGTCTAAATACCACCGGGGTTTCAGATCAGAAGGGTACCTTTAACTTGGTAATTGCCCCAAGCACCGCGCCGGTTAAAGTAGAAGCTCCAACCGGTGCCAAGAATATTATTGAGCTTCTGAACGACCTAGGTATTTCGCAGCTGATTAGTGACGCTAATTCCGGATCCAGCAGTAGTGCTCAATCCGAGCTTAAAGATAACGAACGTAAAGCTGATATCGGTGCCCTTAGCACACAAGCAGAAGTTTATTATGCCAACTCAAGTTATTATCCAACCTTGGATAATTTTAACGATCCAGCCTGGCGGAGTAAAAATATGGGAGAACTATACGGGGGTGCCTTACAAGATCCGGACGGTTCCGCCCAGACGCTGGCGAGTGTTCCGGGCCCAAACGTCTACTCTTACCAGGCTTTACCAGCTGGCTGCGATAACACTTTCGCCCATCGGTGCCAGGATTATATTCTCACAGCTACTCTTGGCACTGGCGCAACCTACGTTAAGCAAGGCCTAAATGGCCCTGCGAGCAATTCAATATAGTCTAAATTAAATTGGTCTCCTCTGTTAAAATAGGGGTGATATGAGGCGTTACAACCCACAAGAAATTGAACCCAAATGGCAGCAAGTTTGGAAGAAGTCCAAAATCTACAGCTCAGATTTAAACAGCCAGAAGCCTAAGTACTTTGGCTTCGGCATGTTCAACTACCCAAGCGGAGCCGGAATTCACATTGGCCACACGCGGAACTACACTATCCCGGATGTAATAACCCGGTTTAAGCGCCAACAGGGTTTTGAAACCTATCAGCCGGTTGGCTGGGATTCATTTGGTTTGCCGGCAGAGAATTTTGCTATTAAAACCGGCGTATCACCACAGGAGTCTACTAAAAAGGCGATTGAAAAGTACCGCAGGCAATACCAAGCAATGGGTTGGGCGGTGGATTGGGATAAAGAAATAAATACTACCGATCCCAGCTACTATAGATGGACTCAGTGGACATTTTTGAAACTCTTTGAGAATGGCTTGGCTTATCAAAAGGAGAGCTCGCAGTGGTGGTGCCCGCATGATAAAACGGTTCTGGCTGATGAGCAAGTGGAGAACGGCCGTTGTTGGCGCTGCGGCCATGTTGTGGAGCGTAAAAGCTTAAAACAATGGTTTTTTAAAATCACTGATTACGCCGATGAAATTTTAGAAGCAACTGACGATTTGGATTGGACCCCGTCAGTTAGAGCCAGTCAAAAGGCCTGGATTGGTCGTAGCGAAGGAATTATCTATACCAACAAAGTTCGAGACACTAATCTGACAATAGAATCTTTTTCGGCCCATTTTGAGGCCTTCACAGCAAATACATTTGTAGCTATTGCCCCGGATCATCCTTTTCTGCCTGCTTTGCTAGAAGGAATCGCCAAAAAGGACGAAATTTTAGCCGCAGCTAAGAAAATGGCACTGCAACGAGACCTGGAAGGACCAACATCGCTAGAAAAACCCGAAGGTATTTTTACTGAGCGCTATGCAATTGATATTTTTGGCGATGAAGACCTGCCAATCTGGATTACTAACTACGCGCTAGCTGATTATGGAACTGGCATTGTTCTATGCTCAGCACACGATGAACGAGACTTTGCCTTTGCTAAGAAATACAATATTCGTCTTAAACCGACCATGGTGCCGGTTGACCCTAAGGAGGCCGAAAAGGTTAAAAATCTAGAATACTGTTTTTCGGATATGAAGGAAGGTATTCTAATTGAGCCTAAGGAGTTCAAGGGTAAGGTTGCTGGAGATAATAGACAGAAAATCGTAGCATTCTTGGAGCGCGAGGGCTATGCCAAAGCCGAGGTTAAATACAAGATTCGCGATTGGCTAATTAGCCGTCAGCGTTATTGGGGCGCGCCCATTCCCATTATCCATTGTCCCGAGCATGGTGCGGTCCCGGTTCCAGAAGCCGACTTGCCGGTAGTTCTTCCAGAAATCAAAAACTATGAACCAACTGGCGGCGAAATTTCAGTATTAGCCGGCGTGGAAGACTGGGTGAACGTGAGTTGTCCTGAATGCGGGGGTCCGGCCAAACGTGAAACCGATACTATGGATGGTTACGTTTGTTCCAGCTGGTATTTCTTGCGCTATCTAAGCCCGCACGATGATAAGCAGGCTTGGGATCCAGCTCTTACCAAAAAGTGGATGCCGGTGGATTTCTACAATGGCGCCGATCATGCCACCGCCCATCTTTTATATGCCCGATTTTTCACAAGGTTCTTCCATAAACTTGGCCTGGTCGGCAGTCCTGAGCCATTTGCGAAGATGGTCTACAATGGCAAGGTCAAAGCCGCTGACGGCTCAGCCTTTAGTAAGAGTAAGGGCAATGGCGTGGATCCGCTAGAGATTATAGACAGCGGCTACGGTGCTGACGCTCTCCGCCTCTACCAAATGTTTGCGGCCCCCGTAGAACTTGACGTATTGTGGGATCCTCAAGGCGTCCCAGGGACCTATAGATTCCTGAACCGCACTTGGAATTTAACCCAGGAATTTTTAGATGCTGGCGTAGCTGAAAATAGCGTAGAGTCTACGGCGCTTTTGCGGGCGGCCCACAAGACTGCTAAGAAAGTGACTAAGCATATTGAAGCCGGTAAACTTAATACCTCGATTTCATTCATGATGGAGCTAGTGAACGAACTATATAAAATCAAAACTGATGAGGGCATTATCCAATCTGCCGGTTGGAGGCAGGCTTTAGAAACTTTGACTCAGCTGTTGGCACCATTTGCGCCTCATATGGCCGAAGAGATGTGGGCCGATTTAGGTCACGATAGCTCGGTTCACATCAGCAACTGGCCGCTGTGGGATGAGAAATTGGTCGTTGATGACACCGTGACAATCGCTGTCCAGATAAATGGCAAGGTTAGGGCCGAAGTCATAGTTTCTGCCGATGAGTCACAAGATGAAGTTATAAAACTGGCTAAAGAGGACCCCAGCGTCGCAAAGTACCTGGAAGGCAAGACCTTAATAAAAGAAATCTACGTAGCTGGCCGGTTATTGAGTTTAGTTACTGACTAGAGCTTGCTAACATCGGTGATACAAGGTATAATCTGACCTAAGCTACAAGGTATTAACTAAGTAAGATATGGAGTTTTAGACGTGGGAAAACCCAAAAAGCGAACCAGTTCCCGTCGAACCGGCATGCGTCGCAGCCATCTGTTTTCAAAACTGGCTAAACGCGTCAACTCAACAAGTCCGGTGAAGGTCACGACTAAGAAAGTTAAAACCAAAACCGAAGGATAATACCCGACTAGCAAAAGGCTTATGCCTTCCTAAGTTATAATACTAAGTGAAGCCATCAGCCAAAAAGGAAGATTAACAATATGGCAAGCAACCGTCACCTAGGCCGAATTGTGGCACTGCAAACGCTTTACGAGCAGGACTTTAGGCGTGAAGTAAGTGATCCGAGTTTCAGCCTGGATGAAGTTCTGGCGCGTAACATCAACCGCTACGAGGAGACAATTGATGATAAAGATTTCATCAAAGCGCTCGTCGCCGGGGTAGATGCTAACGCCGAAGAACTGGACGCTATGATTGGGCCGGTAGCCCCAGAGTGGCCAATTGACCAGATTGCTCGTATGGACCGCATAATTCTGCGAATTGGCACATATGAGCTGCTGTACGATAAGACGGTGCCGCCCAAAGTGGTCATTAACGAAGCCGTTGAACTGGCCAAAGCTTTTGGCGGCGATAATTCCAGCAAGTTCATCAACGGCGTACTGGGTACCATTTTACGAAATCAAGAAGCCAAATCTTCCAAAAAAACAGCTAAAAAGATTCCCAAAACTACTAAAAAAGCTAAGAAGGAATAAACGCGTCTACCTATGAAAAGGCCTAAGCCAATCAGGGGCTTCCGCAATTTTGTCCGTGAGCATCGTCCGGCTATCTCCGAAGTTGTCCGCGAGCCGACGGCCGGCGGCATTGTCTATCGCCGGGATGACAAAGATCCCGCCAAGATTGAATTACTGCTGGTTCAAGACAGCAAAGGCCGCTGGACAATCCCCAAGGGCCATATCGAGGAAGGTGAGTCGGCCCGCCAAACTGCCGAGCGGGAAATCCATGAGGAAACGGGTTTGCAGCAAATGGAAGTTTTAAACTGGCTGGGTAAGATAAATTTTCGTTATCGCCGGGGTGACAGTCTAGTGCTGATGACCACTGAAATTTTTTTGGTGGAGGCTAAAGGCCAGACCAATAAGATTAAGCCTGAAAAATGGATGAACGGTATTGGCTGGCTGAGTGAACAGGACGCCCTGGAAAAAATTGAGTATGATGACATTGGTAAACTAATTCTGCTGGCTTTAAAAAAGATAAGAACCAAGGAAAATAAGGAGTAATTTTAGTAAAATTATGGACGTAAGCAAATACCAGGCCTTCGCCAACCAGCACTTTGGAGGTTTTGATAACCTGGAGCTTCTAATTACGGCTTTTACTCACCGCAGTTACATCAACGAGCACAAAAAAACGGCCGCTGAGCATAATGAACGGCTGGAGTTTTTGGGCGACGCTGTGCTGGAGCTAGTTGTAACCGAGTATCTTTATGAAAATTATAAAGAGCCGGAAGGTATCTTAACTAACTGGCGCAGTGCTTTGGTGCGCACCGAAAGCATTAGTGCGGCGGCTGACCGGGAAGGCTTTGAGCCACTGCTGCGCCTTAGCCGAGGCGAAAAACGCGGCAGTCAACGAGCTCGTGAGCAGATACTAGCCAACTCCTATGAGTCCGTAATTGGTGCCCTCTATTTAGAGAAGGGTTACGATGCTACCAAAGATTTCATCCATAGAAGCCTGTTGCCAACCCTGCCGGCTATCTTAGAAAGCGGTGCCTGGCTTGATCCAAAATCCAAACTCCAGGAGAAGGTTCAAAGCCGCGACGGTTTTACGCCGGTCTATAAAGTGCTAAGTGAAGACGGCCCGGATCACGACAAAATGTTTGTTATTGGTGTTTTTGTTGACGGCAAACTGCAAGGCGAGGGCAAGGGCCCGAGTAAGCAAGCCGCCCAGGTTGATGCAGCTGCTAAGGCCTTAGCTGAATATACTGCTCAGGAAGAGGAGGCTTGACAACAGAGGTCGTAATCTGTAGAATTACCTAGACTCTTATGGGAAGGAAAAGATTTATTAAATGTTAACTATCCGCATGCAACGAACCGGCCGCTCCGGCCACGCTCAATATCGCGTGATAGTTCAAGATAGCCGCTTTAGCCCCACCAGCGGTCGAGTTGTGGCTTATCTTGGTAGTTATAACCCCCACACCAAAGAAGCAATTCTTGACGCTGAAAAAGCCTCCGGCTACCTAAGCAAGGGTGCTCAACCTTCAGAACGAGTCGCCAGACTACTTAAGGCTCAGGGAGTAAAAATGCCTGACTGGGTAGCATCTCCTGCTAAGAAGGAAAAATCAATCCGAAATATTGAGAAACTGCGCCGCAATCGTCCACCGGAAGCTGAGGCTAAAGAGCCGGAAGCTGCGCCGGCAGAACCCGAAGCCGTAGAAGCTCCGTCCGAGGTATCCGAGACACCAGTCGAGGAAGTTGCCGCCGAAGAAGTATCGGTGCCTGTCGAGACTCCAGCCGAGCCCGAAGTTGAAGCACCGGCTGAACCAGCCACCGCCGAAGCCCCAATCGGTTCAGAAGAACCAGCTCCCAAAGACAAATAATCATCCGCTGGACGACCTGCGCAGGCTGCTATAATAATAAGCAGCTTGTTTTAATTTCAGTAGGAGGATCCCATGAACAGTATCGACCAGCAATTCATAGAATATATCGTTAAATCCTTAGTCAGTGACCCCGATGCTGTCAAAATAGAACGCCGGATTGATGAAAAAGGCGTGTTGCTCGAGTTAACCGTTGCCCAGGAAGATCTTGGGCGAGTAATCGGCAAACGTGGTGCCACCGCACAAAGTTTACGAACATTATTGCGGGCTCTGGGAACCAAGAACGATGCCCGCTATAATCTGAAAATTATTGATGTTGGCGGCCCCCGCCCACCGCGTGATGATAATCAGCCAACTTCAGTTCAGCCGTCTTCTGATGATCCCGCGGATGAACAGACTGAATCTAAGACTGCCGATACTACAGCCAAGGACGTTGACAGGACACCGGAGGCTCCAAAAACATCGAAAAAATCTGAGGGTGCATCACCCGCAGCTGTTGAAGAACCAAAAGATGATTTAGAGGACGCTGAGGACAAAGCAGCTAGAAAAGAAGAAGGTCCGTCAGACCTCGCCACCCGAACCCGTGCCGAACTTGCTGACCTCGACGACCTAGACGTCTAGCTTAGGCCGCTCTAACGAACCCAAGCCTAAAACCTTAACCAGATTTTGAGCTGTCTCGTGGAGCTTTGGACTATCTCCAAGAGCTTCAGCACCGAGCTCTGAAATTAGCAACATAGAACTACATAAACCCAGAGAGGCGGCTTTCCCAAGTAAAACCGGTGTTTGAGCGTAAGAACGATCCATATTCTTGGGACGTTTTTTCTGTTCACGGGAATAACGGGCGGCATCAACAATCTCACGGGCCGATTCCAATTCTTCGGTCGTCTCTAATAGCAGCCTCTCGCGATAGGTGTTCCACTTCATAAAATTTTGATTATGATACCATTATAATAATGAAAGTTCAAATCATCACTCTCTTCCCGGAGATGTTTGAGGGCGTGCTAAATTCCAGCATGCTCTGGAAGGCTCAAAAGGAAAACCTGGTTGAGTATAATCTGATAAACCTGCGCGATTTTGGGATAGGACCAAGAAAGCGGGTTGATGATATTCCGTACGGCGGAGGTGACGGCATGGTTTTAATGCCAGAACCGCTATTTGCGGCTGTTGAGCTCGCCAAGAAAAACGATTCCGATGCCAAGGTTCTACTCATGACGCCGCGCGGCGAAACATTTAATCAGGAAATGGCCCGTGAATTTGCGGCCACGGAAACAGGGCTGATAATTATTTGCGGCCGCTACGAGGGTTACGACGAACGCATAACCACTGTTGTTGATAAGCAACTGTCGGTTGGTGAATACGTATTAACCGGCGGCGAACTGCCGGCCATGATTATCGCCGATGCCGTAACTCGCCTCATTCCCGGTGTACTCGGCGGCGAGACCAGCGCTGAGAAAGAAAGCTTTAGCGACGGACAGATTCGTGAGCATCCGCACTATACGCGTCCTGAAGAATTTCATGGTTTGAAAGTGCCAGATGTTCTTCTCTCGGGTAACCACGCCAAAATCGACAAGTGGCGTAAAGCCAACGAAGCATAACATCAAGCAGTTCAGTGCTATTATATGGGTATTAAAGGGGATTATTAAATGAGTGCACAAACAAAACGTCATTGGATGCCGGTTGCCCAAACGCCGCCATCATTAACTAAGAAGCAGTGGTACTTGTCGTCACTGGTCGGCATAGTTTTTTTAGCTGCTGGGATTTTGCAGCTTATTAATTTCCAAAACTTCAGTGATAACTTGGCTGTACTTGGGTTTGGTTCATCAAGCTTTTGGGGAGGTCTGATAGTCTTTGTCGAGCTGTGGGCGGCGGCTGGCTTTTTCAAGATCCGTCTGAGCTTTGCTTTCAGAGCTGTTAGCAATTTCTTGGCAGTGGCTACGGCCGGTTTTTGGTTTTATGAAGCACTGCGTCAAATAAGTGAAGGCAGTTCGGCAACAGCCAATTTTTTTGGTAAATATTTAGTGGAGCACCCTGGCTGGGGGACTGTTATTGAGGCCACTGTCTTCCTGGCTCTAGTTTTGTATCTTCTGGAAACATTCATTGCGGTAGGCAGCCGTCCACCAATTGTAACTAAAGTAACCCGCCGCAGCGGCAAGAAAGCAGTCCAAGATGTTTAAACTGCCAGATCTAGGCTATAGCTTTGATGCCCTAGAACCGCATATTGACGCTAGGACTATGGAAATCCATCACGACAAACACCACGCTGCCTACGTTGAGAAACTAAACACCGCACTGGAAAAATATCCTGATTGGCAAAATAAAACTATTGAAGAAATTCTAAGTGATCTAGAGTCGGTACCAGAGGATATTAGAACTGCGGTGCAAAATAACGGTGGCGGTCATCATAACCACAGTCTCTTTTGGGAAAGTATGAGCAGAGGTGGGACTAAAGAGCCGCAAGGTAACCTTGGCGAAGCAATTGCCTATAGTTTTGATAGTCTTGATAACTTTAAACTTAAGTTCACGGAAGCAGCCGTTGGACGGTTTGGCTCGGGCTGGGCGTGGCTGGTAAAGAACGGCGACGCTTTAGAAATTTACTCTACAGCCAACCAGGATAGTCCGCTGATGGAAGGCAAAACACCGCTTCTGGGCTTGGACGTTTGGGAGCACGCCTACTATCTTAAATATCAGAATAAACGCCCTGGTTATATTGAAGCATGGTGGAACGTGGTCAACTGGGACGCTGTGGCCGGCCGCTTAACCTAGAATATTCACGGCGCGGGCGGTAACTAGGACGACGGTCAGCAGAGAGATTAATGCCTGAGTGCTCATAATGGCTTTGGCGGCGTGCGTAAGCGGCAGAGTGTCTGTTGGGCTAAAGGCCGAGGCGTTGGTGATTGATATGTAAAGATAATCAAAATAGGTCGGCTCCCACCCCTCTGCTTCTTTAACTTTTGATTCCATTTGCGGAAAATCAAACTTTGGTTTAGCGTCGTGCTTTTTGACGCCGGTCAGACCCGGACTGTCCAGCTCCCAATACCACAAGCTAAAAACAATAACATTAGTAAGAAAAATGGCGAAAGCCGCGCTAACCAGATGCTTGCCCGGTACCTGGCTGCCGTTGAGTAGGCCATCAATCACCAAAACTAAGGAGCTGATATTGGCAAAAGATAGTAAGCCAATTAGCAGTATGGCGATTGTTCGGTTGAAACTTTTAAAACTGATGTGGCGTTTGGGGGCGGTTATGCCGATACTGCCGACCAGAACCAACTCGATAATTGCTATGGTTAGTTTGCTACCCCAGCGCAACTCATTAGGGATAGAGTACTGCAAGGCAACTGCCAGCAAGAAAACGAATTGGGCGTGCCATAGCTCTTTGCGTCCTATCGGGTGAATCATGCTATTTAGTATATAGCCACTTGGGTCTTTAGGATAGGTTCGCTATAATAACAGAGGTAATTAAACGTTGATGGGGAATGGCCAAGCGGTAAGGCACTGGGTTCTGGTCCCAGGATCGGGGGTTCGAATCCCTCTTCCCCAGCCAGGCATAAACAGTATCAAATATTTTATTTACGCCTCAGAAACATTGTGTAAAAGATAACAAACACCAACACAATCGCCACGTTCGCTAGTAGCCGTTCACGGAATCGGTGTCTGAAGAAGAGTAAATCCACAGCGACTACAATGGCTACCATTAGTAAAGCGTAAGATATCAGAGCTGCATTTTTCCCCATCTTGACTATTTATAAACCTTTCGTGCAAGACTCGCCCCCAGAACACCAATCAAGAAGCCACTACCGAAGATAAGCACATTATGGGACCTGGTAGCGCTGATTAACCTCCACGTTACCAGCCATACTATTGCCCAGGCTACAAAAACACCCACAACATAAATCCAGTAAGGGTATCTTTTAATCACAAGCTTATTATAGGCCTCATCGGCAAATAGTTGCTAAGTACATCCACTAGGGGCAACCAAGAACATTTTGGTACATGGCGTTTCGAACTTGCTTATTTACCAGTTTTTTCACGGTGGAAACAACCCATCCAACAGCATGGGCGACGTTTACCCTCCAAAAGCTCCGTGAGTGTTCGCTCGATATGATTTTTTCTTGTCTCCGGCTTCTTGGTAGTTATAGTCCAGCAAATCCACTCATTGCGCGCCAGTGGCGTGAGGTCCTGCCACCGTTCCAATGCAGATTCATCAGAAGCCAGGGCTTCTTGTAAATCCGCAGGTATATTATGTGCGGTACCATCTGAAATTTTGACTTTGTCCACACATCTATTATTGCATGAAGTTTCGGTACAACATGTAAACCAAGGGAATGGAGTTACAAATCATCAAGATTATGTGATAGATATCATCGCTGCCTTCAAGGATGCGGATATCATTAAGTCGTAAGAATCAAAGAGAATAATCCGTTAGGAGGCCGGTATGGGCAAAATCAATAGGGTGTGGCATGAAAAAAATAAAATGCCAAAAAACCCAACCGAGGAACAAAGGGCAGAGTGGCATCTTAGGCATTTTAAAAATTGCGGCTGCCGGTTGCCGACGCCAAACATTCAGAGACTAATGGACAAGTACGCCAAACCTCAGCCGAAGAGCTGATATTTGGTTATGCATACCTAGCGAAGACTATTTAGGCTGGCTACGCCGTCAAACCTTCTCTGACCAAGAAGCAGGGTAGGGATTTTGACAGTCTTAATCTGCTTTTCAACAATTTGGCGCTCTCGAGCGATATCGGCTGACACAGAGGGGGATTTGCTTGCCTGGGCAATAGAGCTCACTTGCTGGTCGCTATAGCCAACGCCTTTTAGCCAGCTCTGCAGCAGGTTTTCAGTCTTTGGGGCGTCATACAAATAGTCAATGTCGTATTGGTAATAGTTGCCGCGGTTATCTTTCCAGGTAAATAAGCGCTGAAGCAGCTGCCAGTCCGCCGGCACTTTGGCACCAGTTAGCGGCTGTTGCTTGATGCCATCAAGATAGCTGGCTATCAGGTAGGAGTTTGGAAACTTGTAGGCGCCCCGGTATTTGGGGTTGGGAATGGGGTAGGCAATGTAGGTCAGGTTGTAGCGGTTTTCGACACCGGCCTGCTGCATATTCCTAAAGGTTTGAGCGCAAAACTTGCAGCTTGGGTCAATAATCTCCAGAGCCGTGGGCTTAGTTTTATCGAAGCTGTGATAGTAGGTGCTTGAGTTGGTGGTGTAGGTAAGCGGCTGCCACTTTTTAAAGCGGTCAGGCACACGGCCAATGGCTTTATCTACGTCGGAAACACTATTTTTGCCCCAGGTCAAAATATGCCCGGACTTCACAGACTGCCAAAAGCTGGGCTCAACCGACTCAACAGAGCAAGCCTCGGCCCCCAATGAACACGACTCCGAATTAGAAGGTCGGCAAGTGTCATAGACATAAAGAAAGAGGCCACTTCTAACCACCGACAGTAAGCTCCAAATAGTTATGATCACGAAAGCAAAGGCCAGAACCTCGATCCACCTGTCTAGAAAACGTGTCAGTCGTGGGCGCTTAACAGCCATTTTGCCAAGCAGCTGGTTCTTGAGGTCCGCTTTAAAATTGGTGTCACACTTTCTAAAGGTAGTTTTACGGGCCACGCACTTCCAGGCATCACCGGCCAGTCGCCGGTAACGGGCAGAAAATATTCCCATAATCATCAGTACTATAAATGCCGCGATGCAAAACATTCTGCTACCTGCCTCCTATAATTATTTGCAAGGCTTTAATGGTCGTATCCAATTGATCCTCGGTAACATTGAGGCCGGGCGACAGGCGCAGCATTGGCGGCAGGCGCCTAACTTTGTCCAGGTAATAGTGGCAGCAGAAGTAGCCGCTGCGGGCCATGATGTCTTGAGCCGAGAGGTAAGCCGCCAGTTTATGGGAGTCAAGTTTGTCCGCGTAGAAACTCAATACAGGGGTGGCAGTTTGATTTACTAGCGTAATGCCTGGCATTGTCTCCAGTGCTTCGTAGAGCTTAGTCGCCATATCTTTCTCATACTGCTTCGAAGTTTTTCCGAGGGGACGATAACCCTCCAGCCAATCTACCGCGGCGCTAAGGCCAATTATGCCGGCAAAGTTTTGCAGTCCCGGCTCCAAGCGCGCGGCTGGTTCACCGCGCAAGGGCGTGTAGCTATTGAGGTCAACATCTTCTACAGCCCCACCGCCAATAAAACTGATATCCAGGCTCTCAAGCAGCTCCTTTTTTATGATAATTACGCCTAGGCTGGGCCCATAGAGTTTGTGACCCGAAAAACAAATGGCGTCAAAGTCCGCCGCGGCAACAGCTTCCGGGTTAAAAGCCATAGACTGCGCCGCGTCAAAGATTACAATTCCGCCTTGTCGGTGAGCGTCATTTGTCAATTGCTCGGCGTTTGTTAGCAGTGAGCCGTCAAAGTTGGTAGTGGTGTTAACTACAACCACCGCCTTGTCCAGATTCTCAGCTTTGTAGATCAGCGCACCGTCAGGTGAGCGTTCCAGTACGGTTCGCTTTAGTTCAAGCTTTCGAGCATAGGTTATAGACGGCAAGAATACCGAATTGTGCTCAACCTCAGAAGTTATCATCTGCTGGTAAACGCCACGGGGCAGTTGACTGAGGATTAGATTAAGACCATAGGTGGTGTTGAGCGTAAAGGCACAGACGTAATCTTTAGACGATTTTCCAGCCAGTTTCAGTAGTTTAGACCTGGCCTCAGCTATAGCCCGGTCAACCTTTCTGCCCCATTCATATTTCACCCGGTCGCCGCAGGCGTTATATTCATGGTAATAGGCGTCCATGGCGTCGATGACTTGCTGGGGGCGTAGGGTTTGACATGCCGAATCCAGATAAATATTGGCCTGTGGCAAATAATCAAAGTCCCTCAGGTCGGGCGCATTTTTAACGGTCGGTCGTAAGAAAGTCATGTCTCCCAACTTTGTGAAGTTGTGTGTGAGTAAGTTTTTCGTGCGAGTAAAATCAGCATTAACCCAACTATAACCATTTAAATCAATAACCGCTGTGATGCAAGTCTCTCAGATTAACGACCAGGTAGGGTATAATGCCGCTGCGAGTAGAATAAAGATAAGAGGAAAGCATGAAAAATATCGATGATTTGCTAAATCTAGAAGGCAAAGTAGCCATAGTAACCGGTGGTGCAAAAGGTATTGGTTACGGCATAAGCTATCGTCTGGCAGAGGCCGGGGCTAAGGTGGTGATTGCCGATATGGACGAGGAGGCCACCCAAAAAGCTACCCAAGAACTAGTAGACAGGGGTTGGTCAGCTGAAGTCTACAGGCTCGATGTCTCCAATGAGGAAGAGGTCACGCGTCTGGTCAACTACTGCCAGGAAAAACTCGGTTCTATAGATATCTTGGTAAATAATGCCGGGATTTACCCAGCTGTTCCGGTTGCTCAGATGAGCGCAGAGCAATTTGACAAGGTTATAAGCGTTAATCTGCGTAGTGTATTTCTGACTACCAAATACGTGGCCGAAGTCATGAAAAACCATGGCGGCGGTAAAATTATTAACATCACTTCAATCGACGCGCTGCACCCATCCTCAATTGGCCTGGCTCACTACGACGCCTCCAAACACGCTGTCTGGGGCTTTACTAAAAACTCTGCCCTAGAGCTTGCCGAGCATAAAATTTGGGTAAATGCTATTGCTCCGGGCGGCATCGCTACCCCTGGTGCAGCCGAAGCCGGACAGGGCATGCCGGCCGAACAAATAGAAGCACAAACTAAGACATTTATGGCTAAAATCCCTATGCGGCGGATCGGTGAGCCCGATGAAATTGGCACGGTGGCCCTGTTTTTAGCCAGCGATATGAGCAGCTACATGACTGGCGAGCAAATAGTTGTAGACGGTGGGGCCTTGTTAGCCTGAGTGCTCAGCGGCTAATTTTTCTTCGGTTTTTTTGATATCAATTGTTGTTTTTACTATCGTATCCGGTGCCAGGGACATGCTGTCTATGCCGGCCTCAACCAAGAAGCGGGCGAACTCCGGGTAGTCGGATGGGGCCTGGCCGCAGAGACCAATCTTGACATGATTGGCTTTGGCAACTTTGATGACCTGCCGTATAAGTGACTTGACCGCTTCATTGTTCTCATCGTAAACATGGGCTACCGTACTATTGTCGCGGTCTACGCCTAGCGTCAGCTGGGTCAGATCGTTGCTGCCGATTGAGAAGCCGTCAAATAACTGAGCAAACTCCTCGGCTAAAATGACATTGGATGGGATCTCGCACATAACGTAAACCTGGAAATCGTTTTCACCGCGCTTAAGACCGTTTTGTTCCATGATATCCAGTACTTTTCTGGCTTCGTCCAGGTTGCGGCAGAATGGAATCATAGCTTTGATATTGGTGATACCCATTTCGTCGCGGACTTTTTTGAGTGCCTGGCACTCCAGCGCAAAGGCGTCCTTATAGGCTTCAGAGTAATAGCGGCTAGCACCGCGCCAGCCGATCATAGGGTTATTTTCTACCGGTTCGAACTGTTTACCCCCCACCAGCCCTGCGTATTCGTTGGTTTTGAAATCGCTAAAGCGGATGATGACATCATTTGGGTAGAAAGCCGCGCCAATAATAGCAATGCCTTCCGCTAACTTGTCGACAAAGTACTGGGCTTTATTTTCGTAGCCATAAGTAAGGTGTTCTATGACTGCGCGGGTGCGCTTATCGTGCACTTGATCGAAGTGTAGTAGCGCCAAGGGGTGGACTTTGATATGCGAGTCGATGATGAACTCTTCACGGGCCAGACCAACACCATCATTTGGAATCATAGAGTAAGCGAAGGCGTGGTCCGGCGAGCCGATATTCATCATGATCTTGGTGTGAGGCCGCTCTAAGTTCTCGATGTTTGTTTTTTGAACTTCAAATTTTAGCTCGCCTTTATAGACAAGGCCTTCATCGCCCTCGGCGCAGCTGACTGTAATGGGCTCCTTATTGGCTATTTTCTCCGTGGCGTCGCCGGAACCGACCACACAGGGAATGCCCAGCTCACGCGATACGATTGCGGCGTGGCAGGTGCGCCCGCCCTTGTCAGTTACGATGGCGCTGGCAATTTTCATGATTGGCACCCAGTCCGGGTCGGTCATTTCGGTAACCAGTACGTCACCTTCCTTGAACATGCTGATATCTTTGAGGTCAATGATTTTGCTAGCCCGGCCGGCACCAATTCTGTTGCCGACACTCGTGCCCCGCACGATCACTTCACCTTGCTCTTGCAGTCTGTATTCTTCGATTACGGAGTTAGTCTTGCGGGAGGCGACGGTTTCACCTCTGGCCTGCACGATGTATAGTTGGCCGTCGTCTTCGTCTAGCGCCCACTCGATATCCATTGGGTGTCCGTAGTGCTGTTCTATTTTCATCGCCCAATCGGCCAGGGTCTTAACCTGGTCGTCGGTAATGGAATATTGCTCACGCTCATGCTTGGGCACCAGTACGTTCTTGGTTTTGGAGCCTTCCACAGGAATCATGCGGAGTTTCTTCTCGCCGACTCGCTTTTTGAGAATGGCCATAGTGGGTTTGAAAACGGTGAATTCATCGGGGCTGACACGGCCCTGGACTATGTTTTCGCCAAGTCCGTAAATACTGGTGACAACTACGGCGTTACGGAAACCAGTTTCGGTATCAATAGTGAACATAATGCCTGCGGCTTTTGAGCGCACCGCCACCATTTGTTGAATACCAACCGACAGCGCAACCTTCATGTGGTCAAAGCCTTTTTCTACTCGGTAGGCAATGGCACGGTTAGTAAACAGCGAGGCTATACAGGATTTGGTGTAGCTGAGTACATCTTCAACGCCGGAGACGTTCAGGTAAGTTTCTTGCTGGCCGGCGAAGCTGGCATCGGGCAGATCTTCAGCTGTAGCGCTGGAGCGCACCGCCACAACCAGGTTCTCTTGGTTGCATATCCCACTCAACTTCTGATAACCATCTCGGATTTCTTGCGCAAAGTCCTGCGGCAAATCGACATCGGTAATCATTGAACGAAGCTTGGCACCGCGTCGCTCCAAGTCCTTAACATCATGCACATCCAGACCTTCAAGTTCCTTGGCAATACGCTCCGACAAGCCAGTGCTTTCTAGAAAATAACGATAGGCACCAGAAGTTGTAGCAAAACCGTTAGGCAGCTTCACTCCTTGAGGTGCCAGATGTTGAACCATCTCACCTAAAGAAGCGTTTTTCCCGCCTACCTCAGGAATATCAGCCAGAGAAATCTCATCGAAGAACTTTATGTACTTGTGCATTTTTGCCCACTCTCATTTTCGTTTATGTTTTTTACTTTAAGCGCATTATACCAGTATTATTGTGCATTAACACCTAAGAAAGAATGTGATTATAGTCACACTACACTTCTTTGTGTGCAGCTACTCTTTGCTAGGCAACGAAAGGACTATAATTAGCTTTATGAGCGAGCAAATAAAAATAATTTCGGGTTGGCTTCAAGCGGGTTCCATCAATATTTTTGGCAGACCCTTTTCCGGCAAAGACACCCAGGGACAAATACTGGCGGACTTATTCCAGGCACCGCTCATCGGCGGCGGCGACATATTGCGGTCTCACCACGACCCGGCAAAAATTGAGCAAATACTGGCTAGTGGCGGAATTGTACCTTCTGATTTTTACCTCAACATGGTTCTACCATATTTGTCGCGACCAAATTTTAAAGACAAGCCTCTGGTGCTGAGCGCCGTCGGCCGTTCGCACGGGGAAGAAGAAACCATAATGAAGGCCGCCGCCGACTCCGGCCACCCTATAAAAGCCGTCATTGTCTTGCAGCTATCTGAAGAGGAGGTCTGGCGACGATTTGAGGAGTCTAGGCTTGAGCACGACCGCGGCAATCGCTCCGACGACCACCATAATGTGCTAAAAACCAGGCTCCAAAAATTCCAGGATAAAACTGTTCCGGTCATAGAATTCTATCGACATAAAAAACTACTCATAGAGGTTGACGGGGAAAAGGGCCGCGAAGAAGTGACAAGTAAAATTCTAGAAGAACTGGCGAGCCGCACATCTTAAGCATTAGGCGGCTTGGTATCTATTTGTACAACCGATGAGCCTCCGCGCAGGCCGTCCGCGGAAACGTCGTAGATAATAATCTGACCAAAAAGCATTTCTAGCTGGCTAACGTCTTCGTCACCAATAGACTCCAGATATTTCATAAGTGCTCTAATGCTGTTGCCGTGGGCAACAATTAAGACATTCTTGCCGTCCAGCAAGAGTGGCAGGATGGTCTCCTTATAGAATGGGGCAACCCGCTCATAAACCATTTTAAGCGTTTCGCCGCCTGGTACCGGTACGTCCCAACCGCGGCGCAGAGCATTAAAAGCCTCTTCTCCCAAAAGCTCTTTCATTTCCCATTTGTTTTTACCGGTATATTCTCCATAATCTCGTTCATTTAAGGCGCTACTGGTTATAATGTCTACCTCAAACTGCTGGGCAGCGTCCAGCATGCCCTCTAGCGTTTCACGGGTGCGGATTTGCTGGGAGCAGTAGGCAATGTCGATGTGGACATCCATTTTCTTGAGGGCTTGGCCAAACATAGCCGATTCCTTGAAGCCTTTTTCGCTCAGGTGCACATCCGTTATACCCGTCCACTTACCTGTCGCATTCCACTCCGATTCAGCGTGGCGGGCTACTAGTAATTTTCCAGTGGTCTTCTTGAGCGGCGTAACCTTATTGGAAACATTGCCGTACCAAAAATCGATAATGTTTTTGGCGGTGGTTTGGTTAATCCGTTCGATTGCCTCAACTGTGTTAAAGGCATTATGGGGGCTAATAATAACGTTGGGCATTTTTTCCAGGGCCGATATTTCAACGCCATGGCGCAGGGTTCCTTCGGGAAGAGTGCTGCTTCGGAGTAGCGCCGTTTCTTCGTGATAATTCAGCAGAGCCTCTCCTTCAATGACGTCAATGGCGGCTCCGCCTAAGCGTCCACTATCGAGCTGTTCAATGAGTGCACTCGTGTCTATCAGCTCGCCCCGGGCGGTATTTATAATAATGGCCCCCTGTTTCATTTTGCTTAGCCGTTCACCGTTCATCAGATGGTGGGTTGAGGGCATATAAGGCACATGGAGTGAAACCACATCCGATTTTTCCAGCAGCTCATCCAGCTCAACGTATTTAAAATGATAACCTTCCTGCAGCTCTGTTTTTGGATAGCTATCGTAGGCGATGGTCTGCATCGAAAAACCACCGGCAATTTTTAGAGCCTTCTGGCCAATGTGCCCAGTTCCGATTACACCAAAAACTTTGCCTTCCAGGTCGTGTCCCATGAGATTATCCGGCGAAAGTTGTTCTTTTTCAGACTTAAGTACAGACGGCAGTTTGCGCTGAAGGGCGAGCAGCAAAGTGAAAGCGTACTCGGCAACAGTGGCCTCGCCGTAGGTTGGAACATTGACGACTGTCACGTTACGCTCGGCGGCGGCCACAAGGTCAACATTGTTAAAACCGGTTGAGCGGCAGGCAATGAGCTTAAGGTTTGGCATTGCATCCATAAGCTCGCGAGTCACTTTGCTGGTTACAAAAACAGAAATAACCTCAGCATCGGCTTTGCAATTACTCGTCTCAAGCTTGTTGGCAATATATTCCCAGTGGTGGTCAGTCCCTTGAAGCGAAGCACTGAGCTGCTTCGTGTCGAGCTCGGTCGAGTCATAAAAATATATCTGGGCCATATTCAGGTTCATTATACATTAGCGGTATGAGAGAATGAGGTTATGAGAATCACACGCCTAGTAGCAAGGCAAATCCTTGACTCTCGAGGCATGCCCACGGTTGAGTGTGACGCGTGGCTGGAGGGTGGTGTTTTTGGGCGGGCCGCCGTGCCCTCCGGGGCTTCAACTGGCGCCCATGAAGCCCATGAGCTGCGTGACGAGGCCAAGGCTTACGGCGGAAAGGGCGTGCTTAAGGCCGTAGCCAACATTGAACTTGATATTGCCAATTGCCTGCGCGGTGTAGCTGCCGATGACCAGTTTCTTATTGACCAGAAAATGATTGAGCTCGACGGAACGCCGGATAAATCAAGACTTGGCGCCAACGCTATCCTGGCGGTGTCGCTAGCTTGTGCCCATGCCGCCGCTAAAGCTCGTCAAGTATTACTATATGAGCACATTAACGATATTGCGGGGAAACCCCAGGAATCGTTGCCGCTGCCGATGATGAATGTTCTTAACGGCGGCAAACACGCCAGTAATTCCGCCGACTTTCAAGAATATATGATTATCCCGCGCGGGGTAGAAAAATATGCCGATGCCGTACAGGTGGCCTGCGAAATATTCCAGTCGCTAAAGAGTGAAATTGCGGCGGCGGGGGTGTCCACGGCCGTGGGTGACGAGGGCGGATTCACCTATCCCGTCAAAAATAATACTGAGATGTTTGACTTACTTGGTAGGGCAATTGCGGCGGCGGGTTATAAATTAGGCGACGATGTAGCTTACGCCATGGATGCGGCAGCGTCTGAGCTGTTCCAGGACGGTAAATATATCTTGAAGACAGAAGACCGGCAACTGGACAACGCCGAGATGATTGATTATCTGGCGGCTATTTCTCAAAAATACCCACTGCTATCTATCGAGGATGGCCTAGCTCAAGACGAATGGGATGCTTGGGAAGATTTAACGAAAAGACTAGGGGAGCTGCAGCTAGTTGGCGACGATTTACTGGTAACCAACCAGGAGAGATTGCAACGGGCTATCGACCACCAGGCGGGCAACGCAATTCTTATCAAGCCCAATCAAATTGGCACGCTAACCGAAACAATTCGGGCCGTTCAACTAGCAAAAAGCCATGGCTGGCGGACAATTATTTCACATAGAAGCGGCGAGACGGAAGACGTCACAATCGTACATCTGGCTATTGGCACCGGCGCCGATCAAATTAAAACCGGCAGTTTGAGCAGGAGCGAACGAACCGCAAAGCATAACGAACTTATGCGTCTGGAATCTCTTAACGGAGCGTTGCGGCTCGCAAATCCTTTTAAAGAAAACTGAATATTTGACTTCAAGATTATAGAAGGGTTGAAGGGGCAGCCAGGCATGAGCGCAGTTTTGTTTGCTGTTTTTAAATATTGGCTAACCGACCTTTCACAACAGCTACTAGCCGAATACTCGTGTACAATGAATTAGCGAAGTACGCAACCAACTATGGACGAAGATAAATCTACAGAATACAAAATATATATCGACAAAGGCATTATTTACTATGAGTTTACTCACGCGCTTTCCATTGACAATGTTTTGGCTGCCGAAACAGAAGCCTTCAAAATAATAGAAGAGAACAATATTCGGCTGGTACCAACAATTATTTTATTCAAAGACATTGACCAGTCGAAAGTACAAATGGGCATCTTTGATTTGGGCAAAGTTGTATCGTTACATAATATAATGAAGTATGCGTCAGGAATCTGGTTCGTTGGAGCTGAAGGGCAGATAAAAACCCTCGCCAGCGCCTTAAACACTGTGTTTTTAGGAGATCGGGCTCATTTTGTCGCAACACTAGATGAGGCAAAAGCCGCCGCGGAGGCTAATAAAATCGAAGAGAACTCCCTGCTTGAGCAATAATTATGGTCCTAATTTCGACGTAAATATCCGGCCAAAAACTATGAATGAAATCAACTCACTAACTAAACAACTCAAGGAACTGGCCAAGTATGGTTCGGCGCTAGCCTTGCTGGGCTGGGACGAGGAAGTTAACCTGCCGCCAAAAGGCCATGCCTTCCGCGGCGAGGTGAATGCCCTGTTATCATCTGACCTTCATAAAAAAGTAACCAGCCCCGAGCTAGCTAGTCTTGTTAAAAGGCTGTCCGCCCCGGACATATTTTCCAAACTAACATTTGATCAACAGGTTATAGTCCGCGAAACCAAGCGTGATATTGAGCACGCTAGCAAGCTGCCGCCGGAATTTGTTGAGAGAACGGCTCTGCTGACCAGTAAAGCCTTTGGGGCATGGGTAGAAGCTCGCAGCAAATCAGACTTCAAGCTATATGAATCGACTTTAAGCGAAATTGTGGAACTAAAAAAAGAAGAAGCCAAATTGATTGGCTATAAAAACTCGCCTTACGACGCCTTGCTTGATGAGTTTGAACCGGGAATGACCACAGCTAAAGTGGAAGCGCTTTTTGAACCACTGGCAGAGCAACTGGCTAAGCTTATCGGCACCCTTGATTCAGCCAAAGTGCCGGAGCTGCCCAAGTTCAACTACCCAATAGATAAGCAGAAGAAGCTCAGCGAGGAAATATCCAGCGCTCTGGGCTATGACCTACAGGCTGGAAATATCAGTATTAGTCCGCACCCATTCACGGTTGCGCCTCATGTTACTGATGTACGAGTTACTACCCGCTACGATGAGACAGACTTTTGGGTAGCCTTGGGTTCTACGATCCACGAGGTTGGTCACGCCCTTTATGAGCAAGGCTTATCCGAAACCGACTGGGGTACACCGCTTGGTGAAGCCGTTTCGCTTGGCGTGCATGAATCACAGTCAAGATCATGGGAAAATTTTGTGGGCCGCAGCCGCAGCTTCACTGACTTTCTATATCCCAAACTAGAAAAATACTTCGGAAAGTTGCCGTATAACCCGGACGAACTCTATCTCTGGTTAAACAAAGTAAAGCCGGTAGCAATTCGCGTGGAATCGGATGAAGTAACCTATAACCTGCACATCGTACTTAGGTACGAACTGGAAAAAGCCCTGATTGAGGGGCAACTCCAGGTTGCTGATTTGCCCGCCGCCTGGAATGAAAAAGTTAAAAAATATCTTGGCCTTGATATTAAGAATGACGCGGATGGGGTACTGCAAGACGTGCATTGGGCGCACGCCGCACTGGGCTACTTTCCAACCTATACCCTGGGAAATTTATATGCGGCTCAGCTTTTTGAAACTGCCAAAAAAACTATCCCGAAGCTGGAAGACGGATTCGCCAAAGGCGAGTTCAAGCCGCTGCTAGACTGGTTCAGGCAAAATATTCATAAGGAAGGCCGACGCTACCAGCCCGAAGAGTTGCTAGAGCGAGCCACGGGCGAAAAGTTGAACGCCAACCATTTACTAGACCACCTAGCGGCCAAAGTTAAACTGAATTCTAAGTAAGAACTGCAAGTGTTTCTAGAACGAAGCGATAGGGCTAGTGATGTCGCTGTCTCATCCGGGCGATATGGAGCTGGGCAGTACTATGTGCCAGAGCCCTATGCGCCTCGTGCAAGGCTCGGCGGCTGCCGGCACTAGATATCAGCTCTTGAGCTCGAACCAGGGCAGCTTCAGCTTCCTTCTCGTTTACTTCGTCAGAGCTACTGACCTCGTCGCTCAAAAAGCGTAGGTTTTTGCCGTCAACTTCTAAAACCCCGCCGCTAACGGCGAAATGCTCCATGGCATCGTCTCGGTCTGTCTGTTTGGTGCGGATGCTTATCACGCCGCCAGTTGCGGCGCTAATTAGGGGCATGTGGTCTTCGAAAACGGCTATCGTACCACCTCTTGCGGGAAGCAATATTTCGTAAGCATCATCGTCAAATTTGATGCCGGTTGGTGCTACTAGCTGAAAGTGGATCACTTTTTACCTAGTCCTTTACGTCGTCAATCGTGCCCTTCATATAGAAGGCTTGCTCGGATTTACTATCGTGTTTTCCTTCCAGGATTTCCTTGAAGCCGCGGATTGTTTCTTTAAGCGGCACGTAAACGCCCGGAATATTGGTGAATGTTTCACCGACGTAGAACGGCTGGGTTAAGAAGCGCTGGATGCGGCGGGCTCGGTCAACTAGCGCCTTATCTTCCTCAGATAGTTCTTCCATACCAAGGATTGCGATGATGTCTTGAAGGTCCTTGTAGCGCTGCAGCACGCGCTGGACTTCACGGGCGACTTGGTAATGCTCATCACCGACTATCTCCGGGTCCATCACTGTAGAGTTAGAGTCTAGCGGGTCAACGGCCGGATAAAGCCCAAGCTCTGTCAGTCCGCGGTTCAGCACCACGGTAGCATCCAGGTGAGCAAAAGTAGTTGCTGGCGCTGGGTCAGTTAAGTCGTCTGCCGGTACAAAAACGGCCTGCACAGAGGTAATAGAGCCCTTATCAGTTGAAGTGATACGCTCCTGCAGGTTACCCATTTCAGTTGCCAGTGTCGGTTGGTAACCTACAGCACTCGGCAAGCGGCCCAGCAGTGCCGAAACCTCGGAGCCGGCTTGGGTAAAGCGGAAAATATTATCAATGAACAGCAACACGTCACTACCGTCATCACGAAAACTCTCGGCAATGGCAAGGCCGGTCAAGCCGATTCGTAGGCGGGCACCGGGCGGTTCATTCATCTGACCAAACACCAAGGCGGTATTTTTAATGACGCCGGATTCATTCATTTCTACGTAGAGGTCGTTGCCTTCGCGGGTGCGCTCACCAACTCCGGCAAAGACACTCTTACCTTCGTGGAACTTGGCGATATTGTTGATAAGTTCCTGAATAAAAACTGTCTTACCTACGCCGGCGCCGCCGAACAGTCCAACTTTACCGCCTTTAGTAAATGGGCTAATGAGGTCAACTACCTTGATGCCAGTTTCAAAAATTTCTACTTTGCCGCTTTGCTCTTCAAGGGTTGGGGGATCGCGGTGAATGGAAGCTAGTTTGGGGTCTTTGGGTGCCGGCTTACCATCTATTGGCTCGCCAATAACGTTGAACATTCGCCCTAGTGTGGCGTCACCAACCGGTACTTGGATAGGCGAGCCGGTATCTATAGCGGCGTGTCCACGCTCCAGCCCATCGGTTGGGCCGAGGGCTACAGCCCTAACAATATTTTTGCTGAGGTGCTGAGCAACCTCGAGCATTAAGGTTTTACCATCAAGCTCAACCTTGAGGGCGTTATAAATAGCGGGCAGGTGAGACTCAAACTCAATATCAACAACCACGCCGACAATCTGTACTACGCTACCTTTTCTAACTGATGTTTTAACTGCTTCTGCCACTACTATCTCCTTCTCTTTATCCAGCCATGGCTTCGGCGCCGCCGGTTATTTCAGCAATCTCTTGGGTTATAGCTGCCTGCCGCAGCGTGTTCATCTCAAGCGTCAGCCCGTCTACCAAATCGTTGGCGTTACGGTTGGCGTTGCCCATGGCCACCATCCGCATAGCGTATTCGCTAACAGCCGACTCCACACGTGCCTGCATAATCTTGGCTTCAAAGTATAGCCGCAGGGCTTCGTCTAAAACTGTCTCAATATCGGGCTCAAACTCAAAAACGGGCGCGCTGACCGGGTCGCTGTCGGCTTCAGTTTCAGCAATATTATCAGGTGTAATCGGCAGCAAGGCTACCTGTTTGACCTTTTGGTTTAGGCTGGATAAAAATTCAGTGAAGAAAATCTCAACTCCCGCGTACTCGCCGTTGGCATAACCATGCTCAATCATTTCCAAAACTGGCGCAAAGTAGTTAGCTTCTGGCAAATCGGCGACGTCTTCGTAGGCTCCCACAAGCTCTAGCTCATGTATGTGGGCAAAGTGGGTTGTGCCCTTACGGCCATAGGCCACTACAGCCACAGACAATCCGGCCGCCTGGTCGGCCATAGCCGCCTTATGAACGGCGCTGAAAATGTTAGAGTTGAAGGCTCCGGCTTGGCCGCGGTCGCTGTTAAAAACAACGTAGAGTTTTTTCTTGGCCTGATTGGGCTTAAAGTACAAGTTCAACTTGGCCTCTTCGCTAGGCGCTATGCGGCGCATAATAGAGGTAGCCATATCACCATAAAACCGGCTCTTCTGGACATATTCTGAAATGCGGCGCATTCGGCTGGCGGCCACGACTTCCAGTGCTTTTGTAATCTGCCCGGCATTTTTTACCGAACGGATTCGTCTTTGCAGTACTTTAGTTTGAGCCATCGCTACTTAGCCTTCGTCACTTTATATTGCTTGGCGATAGAAGCCGCCACTTCCGATATTTTTTTGGTAGTAGCTTCTGAAGGCTTGTTGTCCGAGCTCAGTTCTTCAATGATTTTCTTATGCTTCTGAGCGATCAATGCCAACAGAGCTTCTTGAGCCACTTTAACTTTCTCAATCGGCACGCCATCAAATGCGCCCTCAGTGCCAGCCAAAATAGTGACAACCTGCTCCCAGACGGAAAGCGGCGAGTACTGCGGTTGTTTTAAAAGTTCTGTCAGTAAGTGGCCGCGGGATAGGCGAGCTTGAGTCTGCTCATCCAGATCGCTGGAAAACTGCGAAAAAGCCGCCAGTTCGCGGTATTGAGCCAGGTTAATGCGCAGGCTACCGGCAGCGGCCCGGGTGGCTTTGGGCTGGGCAGCGCCGCCAACGCGTGAGACAGATAATCCAACCGATATAGCCGGCCTGATACCCTGATAAAACAAGTCGGTCTCCAGGTATATTTGACCGTCAGTAATACTAATAACATTGGTTGGGATGTAGGCGCTAACGTCGCCGGCCTGAGTCTCAACTATCGGCAGGGCGGTTAAGCTGCCGCCACCCAGATCATTTGATAGCTTAGCCGATCGCTCGAGCAGGCGGGAGTGCAGGTAGAAAACGTCACCTGGGTAGGCTTCACGGCCCGGTGGGCGCCGCAGCAGCAGCGACATCTGACGATAGGCAATGGCGTGCTTGCTCAAATCGTCAAAAATTATCAAAGCGTGCTGTTTGTTATCCCTAAACCACTCGCCGATGGCTGTCCCGGCGTAAGGCGCCAGATACTGCATGCTTGCCGGGTCGGCGGCTGAGGTGGTCACAATAACGGTTTGGTCCATGACGCCTTCACGCTTAAGTCGGTCCACTAAGCGGGCAATCTTGGCATTCTTTTGGCCAATGGCTACATAAATATTTATAACGCCGGTCTTTTGGCGGCCCTGGTTGATCATGGTATCAACGGCAATGGCGGTTTTACCGGTTTGACGGTCGCCAATAATTAACTCGCGCTGGCCGCGACCAATTGGCACCATGGCGTCAATTGCCGTTAGACCGGTAAGCAAAGGTTCATGAACGCTGCGCCGCTCAATAACGCCTGGTGCTGAACGTTCTATGTCGCCGCGGGCTTTGGCTTTGATTTCGCCCTTGCCGTCAAGCGGCCGGCCCAGTGGGTCAACAACTCGGCCGGCAAGCTCCGGACCAACGGGCACGCTCAGTATGTGGCCGGTCAAATTCACACGGGCACCGGCCTTAACATCCTGGTCGTCACCAAGCAGTACCGCCCCGACTTCGTCTTCCATCAAGTTGAGTGCGAAGGCGTTAATTTTGGTTCCCCTGGCACCCTCAATTTCTAAAACTTCGGCATAGCCGGCATCGCGCAGGCCATAAATCCAGGCCACGCCGTCACCAATTCTCATAACCACACCACTCGATTTTTCGCTGCCGGAGTCTTTCAAATCAGCTATAGCTTGGTTAACTTCAGCCGCTAAGGTCTTTACATCAAAATCAGAATTTGCCACTAAAATGCCTCCCGTATATTTGTTAATTCTTTCAGTATTGTTTTGTCCCAGCTCCGACTAGCGCTGTCTATCCGCACGCCACCTATAACACTGGGGTCAAGTTTATGTTCAATCTCTGTCTGCTCAACCCTTAGAGCTTTTTTCACGAAAACGGCTATTTCTCTCCGAAGCTGGTCGGTTAGTGCTGTGGCGCTGGTTACGGTAACGGTCGCTAGTTTGCCTCGATGCTCTAACTCCCAAGAAATATCGCTTATAAGCAGTTCTGCCTGAGATAGTTTCCCAGCCGCCGCCAAAGAAGCCCCCAGTTGACCGGCAACAACCTTTGGGCGAGTACCGAGAAGGAGTTGATCTACGGCGTAACGAGCTAGCTGCCTACGGCTTGGACTTTTCATGCTAGGCAAGCTCCTTTAGACTTTTTTCAATCAGTTCGTGGTCGGAGCTTTGGTTAAGCTTTTTACGTAGTACCTTTTCGGTGGTAGTCACAACTAAGCCAGCTAGCTCGTGACGCAGCTGTTGGTGCAGACGCTCACGCTCCTCGCTCAAGTGTGCTTCGGCTTCTTTTACAATCCGCTCGGCGCGCAGTCCGGCTTCGGTTTCAGCCTTGGCAATAATGCCCTCGGCCTGGGTCTTAGCCTCGGCACTGGCGGCATCAGCTTGAACTCGGGCTTTGGCCAAGATATCCTCGGCCTTAGCTTCGGCCCGCTCCAGCGCGGCTTCGGTTTCACGGGCTTGTACCAAGCTTTCTTCCAGAGTGGCCCGGCGGGCTTCAAGGGTTTCAACCAGTTTAGGAAACACCCATCGCCGCAGTATCATAAACACAATCACAAAAGTGATTAGGTTAAATAGGAAAGCTTTGGCATTAATGCCCAGCGACGATATGCCGCTGCTACTTTCGGCGAATTGTGGGGTGAATACTACCAAGTTCTCTTCTTCCTAGTCCTTAGGTTGTGAATACGATCAGAAGTACAAAGGCCAGTACGGCATCAACCAATCCGGCCATGACGAAAGCCGTTGAAAGAATGCGTCCTTGCATTTCCGGGTTGCGGCCAATAGCTCCTACAGCTGAAGCGCCAATCAAACCAACACCAATGGCTGGCCCGATAGCACCAAGTCCGATGGCTATTCCTTTAATTAATGCTGGGTCTACGTTATTCATTACTTACTCCTTTTACGTTTATTAATGAGCCGGTGCGCCCTCTTGCTTTTCATGATTATCGTCACCTATCGCCACTGATAAATAAGTGGCAGATAGCATCATAAACACGTAAGCCTGGATGATGGAAAAGAAAATTTCCAGCAGCACCGTTGGGACAGTGGCCAGCCAGCCGAAGTTACCAGCCAGCTGATTGACGGCGGCTATCAACACCTCGCCGGCGTATATAACACCAAACAACCTCATCGACAGTGTAACTATCCTAAGCAGCTCGCCAAAGACCTCGTTGAGCCCTATAAAAAGATTCATGGGGTTCCACAGCGGCGCGGCAAAATAGTGGCGCAGGTGCCCCTTAATGCCAAGCTGGCGGATGGCGTAAAACTGCACCAAGCCAATCGTGAGTATAGCCATTGATAAAGTGGCATTCAAGTCAGTAGTAAATGGCCGCAGCAAGGAAACCGTTTCACCACCGCTGGTATGGGCACTGATGGGGCCAACAAATGGCACTAATCCGGAGCCTGATAAGTTAGACAAGAGTATAAAAATAAACAAAGTGGCTAGCAAGGGCAGGTGTTTGAGGGCGGTCTTGCGGTTGCCAAACGTGCCAATGGCAACTCCCCAAATCCCGTCGATAAGCAGTTCTATGGTGTAAGCAAATCTTGAACGGGGGTAGAGCTGACTTAGTTTAGCGGCGCTAAACAGCAGCCCAATTACCAGCACAGCCGTAATAACCCCAAATAGCATGGAGTTTGTGATAGCCAGCGGACCGATGTTAAATAACTTTTCGGCGGCTAGCGGTTCGGTTGTAATGGCTAGTGTCTGAATCAATGGCATCTCCTTAACATGCAAAAGTTGCGGCTGGCATTAAGTGCTGTCGCGGTGTAGCGAATGTGCCCTCCACGCATTTGCCCACATTGTATCAGTTTTGTATCAAGCGTTCCAGGGTGACTGACTGTTTTTAACAGGTATTACTTTATAATAGGGCGTACTTATGGAGAAAACGGAGACTTTGCCACCCGCTATTCTGGTAATCTTCGGCATTACGGGTGATTTAGCGCAGCGTAAACTGCTGCCCGCCATAGCCCAAATAGATAAACACAATCAGCTACCCGAGGAGTTTAAGCTGCTGGGCATAAGTCGCCGCCCCGTTAGTGCCGATGAGGTACTGTCAAAGTCCTGCAAATCGTTGCTCTCTATGACCGAGCTATTCCAGATGAACCTAGAGGATCACGCCGACTATCACAAACTTAAATTGTGCCTAGCGGAGCTTAGTAAAAACTTCAAAAAACCACCGCAGATTATTTTCTATTTTGCCGTGCCGCCAGCGGCTATCTTGCCAATAATTCGTAGGCTGGGCGCGTCCGGCCTAAATGGTGAGAAGACCAAGCTACTGCTGGAAAAACCATTTGGTGTTGACTACGAGTCAGCCAAAGAACTTATTGCTGAAACGGACAAACATTTTAAAGAAGAGCAGGCCTACCGCATAGACCATTATTTGGCCAAGGAAATGGCCCAGAATATAGCTGTATTCATTGGTGCCAACGCTCTATTTAGGGACATTTGGAATAACCGCTTCATCAGCAAAATTGAGATTATCGCCTCCGAGCAAATCGGCATTGAGGGCCGGACCGGTTTTTATGAGCAAACCGGCGCCTTGCGTGATTTTGTGCAGAGCCATCTTATGCAGCTTACGGCCTTGGTGCTAATGAAGCCCTGTCCGGACGTCTTTGACTTTAGCGATGTCTCGCGTCGTCGTCTGGAAGCCTTGTCGGCGGTAAAACCCATTCAGCTGGGCGCCGCCGGCCAAGTACTAAGGGGTCAATATGAGGGCTATCAGAAGGAGGTGGGAAATCCCGGATCAACCATCGAGACATTTGTGGCGCTGGAGCTGGAATCTAGTGACCCAACGTGGACCGGTGTTCCTATCCGTTTGGTAACGGGCAAATGCCTCGAGCAAAAGTTCACCGAAATCAGAATATATTTTAAAAAGACACAGGCCAAAGAGGCCAACCTGTTGACGTTCCGGATTCAGCCGCGGGAAGGCATTGATGTGGAGCTTTGGGTCAAGCAGCCGGGTTATGAGCACGAGCTTAAAAAACTACCGTTGAGCTTTAGCTATGAACAATATTTTGGCGATAGCCAACCGGACGCCTACGAACAGGTTCTGGTTGATGCCATGCGCGGTAGCCAAAACTTATTTGCCAGCAGCAGCGAGATTCTAGCCAGCTGGAAAATACTGAACCCGGTACTCCATAAATGGAGCATGGACAACTCGGACCTAATTTTATATAAACCGGGCAGTAGCTATAAGCAGGTCTTGAAGTCCGTTTCCTAGGGACTGATATAATAGATACAATGGCCGAGAATATTATTGAGGCCCGAAACGTTACCAAGCGTTTCGGCGACATTATAGCTGTTGATGACATTAGCTTTGAAGTCAAAGCCAGTGAGATATTTGCCTTTTTAGGTCCCAACGGGGCTGGCAAAAGCACAACTATCAGTATGCTAACTACCATGCTTCGGCCGACCAGCGGCAAACTTATACTCAACGGCCACGATGTTACAAAAGAACAGAATTCAGCCCGTAAATCTTTTGGCATAGTTTTCCAAGATCCGGCGCTAGAAGAAGAGCTCTCGGCTTACGAGAATATGGTTGTCCACGCCGTTCTGTATCACGTACCCAAAAACGAGCAGGCTCGCCGCATTGAAGAATTAATGAAATTGGTAGAC
Organism: uncultured Candidatus Saccharibacteria bacterium; assembly: GCA_964625245.1. Lineage (GTDB taxonomy): Bacteria > Patescibacteriota > Saccharimonadia > Saccharimonadales > UBA10212 > CAZVAN01. The sequence continues at coordinate 41,037 of CAZVAN010000003.1, forward strand.
CTGTGGGAGCGCAAAGATTCTATGGTTAAGACCTACTCCGGCGGTATGCGCCGCCGGCTGGAGATTGCCCGCGGCCTGATGCATCATCCCAAAATTCTATTTTTGGACGAACCAACGCTGGGGCTGGATACCCAAACCCGCAACTTGTTGTGGGACTATGTAAAAAAACTCAGCGATAACGAGGGCATGACAATATTCTTCACCACCCATTACCTAGATGAGGCCGAAGCAGTAGCTGACCGAATTGCCATCATCGACCACGGCAAAATTATTGCCACCGGTACGGCCAAGGAATTGATGGCGCTGACCAAAACCAAGAGCCTTGAAGGAGCTTATTTGGAATTAACTGGCAAAACCGTGCGCGACGAAACCAGCTCTAAAAACGACGGCTTAAATGTCCGGGGCGCATTGCAAAGGAGCCGGCTGCGCTAATGGACGTTATTTATATTTTATGGCTACGCCAAATGAAGCGCTATGTGCGCAGCCGCTCCAGAGTTCTTGGTGCTATTGGCCAGCCAATTTTATTCCTGCTGGCCCTCGGCTACGGCCTAGGCTCGGTTTATAAACGTGCCGGCGAGGGGAACTATCTGGAATTTCTGGTGCCCGGAATTATCGTCCAGACGCTGCTGTTTTCCGGAGTTTTTTGGGGCATTCAAATCCTGTTCGATAAACGCTTTGGCTTTTTGAAAGAGATGCTGGTAGCGCCAGTGTCGCGCTTTCGGGTATTGCTGGGTAACGCTTCGGGCGGCGCCACCATTTCGTTTGCCCAGGGTATTTTTGTGCTTGTCATTTCAGTTGCCTTGGGCTTTAGGCCGTATAACTGGGCTTTGCTGCCAATTAGCCTACTGGTGATGGTTGCGCTGTGTTTAGCGCTGACCAGTTTTGGCGCAGGACTAGCTAGCATAGTCGAGGACTTCCAAGGCTTCCAGGGCATCAATAACTTTATAATCTTCCCGCTTTATTTCCTGTCTGGCGCGCTGTACCCGCTGACCAACGTGCCGACGGCTTTGCGTATTGCTTCTGAGATTAATCCGCTGACTTACTGTGTTGATGCGCTGCGCTACACCATGATTCACCAGAGCCACTTTGGTTTAACCAAGGACTTATTGGTCATAGCAGTCATGCTGGCCGCGTGCATGTTCTTTGCCGTTAACCGCTTCAATAGAATCCAGGCTTAATTTATAAAAAGAAAAAAGGCCGCCCGCACCCGGTGAGGGTGCAGGGCGGCCCGGTCGAGGGGGTCACGCCTGGGCGTGTGCGCTGTGGTTGCCATTGGCGGCCTCGGCGTCTTGATCTTCGCTGGTTGCGAAGTACACCATCAGGCGGATGATCGCGAACGGCGTCAGGAAGAGGCCGAAGCCCAGACCCAGCAGCCGAAGACCGAGCCTGAGATACCGGCTCTTCATGTGCTCGCGTGCACCCGACAGCTCTTCGTAGATCTTCGTCTCCGGGTACCACATCGCCGCGGTGTAGAGAACGCTGACGAGGATGAGAACTGCACAGAACGGGCCGAACTGGGTGGGGCGTGGGTAGGTCACGAAGCCGGTCACGATCAGGGCGGCAGTTACCGCAATCACCGTGAGGACACGTGCCTGCGAACCTTTCGATCTCATCTGAATCCCCTTTGGGGTCACTCCCAGCAGCATGCTGAGATTTGCTGATTATAGCATAAACATCAAAAAAAGCAATGCCTAACAGATTAGAGTATACTATTGGCATGGAGTCAAACCAGCCGCTGGCCGAGCGAATGCGGCCGAAAAAACTATCTGAGGTGGTGGGCCAAGAGCATATCTTGGGCTCCGGCAAACTACTGGATGAGCTGGTTCGGGCGGGCAAGCCTTTTAGCCTGATTTTTTGGGGTCCTCCCGGTTCCGGCAAGACCACGCTAGCCCGGATTATTGCAGGTGAGATGGAAGCCGATTTTATTGAGATGAGCGCCGTTACCGCCGGCAAAGCCGATGTTACCAAAGTAGTGGAGCGAGCCCGGGCCAACCAGCAGGGCGATACCACCAAAGCCCCTAGTCAAACGGTTCTTTTTGTTGATGAAATTCACCGCTTTAATAAAGCCCAACAGGACGCCTTTTTACCCCATGTGGAATCCGGCTTAGTAACTCTAATTGGCGCCACCACAGAAAACCCCAGCTTCGAAGTCATTACGCCACTGCTATCCCGCAGCCGGGTAATTGTGCTCAACCCACTAGGCAAAGAAGATATTATCAAGATTCTAAAAACCGCCGCCAAGGCCGAGAAGATTACTGCCAAGCGTTTGCCGGCCAAAAGCCTGGATATGCTGGCTGAGCTTTCCGGCGGTGATGCCCGCATTGCGCTGGGCAATTTGGAGTTGGCCAACCAACTGGCCGGTAAGGATATCATTACAGACAAAGTTGTGGAACAGGCCGCCCAGGCTCGCATCCCGGGTTACGACAAAGCCGGCGAGATGCACTACAACATCATCAGCGCCTTTATAAAATCTATGCGCGGGTCTGACGCCAGCGCGGCGCTTTATTATATGGCCCGTATGCTGCAGGCCGGGGAAGACCCCAAGTTTATTGCCCGGCGCATGGTAGTTTTTGCCAGTGAAGATATAGGCATGGCTGCTCCGGCCGCGCTTAACTTGGCCGTTTCAACTTTCCTAGCTGTATAGCGCATTGGTATGCCAGAGTGCCAATATAATCTGTTCCACTGCGCTACGGTCATGGCCAAAGCGCCCAAATCTCGCGATGTGGCCAATGCTATGGGCGTCGCCCAAACTACCGCTCGGCAGTATCCAGACTTGCCCGTGCCCATTCATTTGCGCAACGCGCCAACTAAGCTGATGAAAGATCTAGGCTACGGCAAAGGCACCAAATGGGAAGCTGGGTTTAAGCATCCCAAAGGCTTTTTGCCAGACGAACTGGCAGGGACGGACTTTTTTCAAAAGTCCTAGAACACTACTTTGGAAAGAAGCAAACCTTTTGTTCCATTTTGTACCGGCAAAACGGAACCCAAAACCTCTCGGCTGCTTTCT
>CAZVAN010000004.1:0-24448 GCA_964625245.1 uncultured Candidatus Saccharibacteria bacterium
AAGACCTATGGCAAACCCTCAATAAAGAAAAGGTGAAATCCGCGCTGAAACTAAAAAGAGCTAAACCAGAGTAAAATAAAAAACAAGTGAAACGAAAAATTGAGCACAGCTACACGGTTCTTGGTGACCTCTCTAATGCGCTATATGCTTTTATACCGGTAGCTCTGCTGTCGTTTGTAGCCATGTACGCCACTCGAAATGAAAATGTGGTATCGCAAATTGTGCTGGTCTACATTGGCTTAGCCTTAGCTACGATTGTCTATGCCGTTTGGCTGCGCATATCAACGCACAAATACCTTAAGAGCCGTGCTGAGCGGATGGCGGAATTAGCAGCCAGCGATAACTACATTTACCATGCGGAGTACGAAGCCTATAACGCCCAGACACACGATGGTAAGCCGCTACTAACAACTCTTTCCAGCATTTCATCAAACGAAAATCCAAACGCTAGTAATTTTTTAGTGTCACCTGACTGGGTATATTTTGACTTTAGCTACACGGTTTATAGGCATGACAAATCCGGAGACTATAAAGCAGCCAATGTTTACTACGGCGTAATGAAGACCCAGCTGGCCCGTCCGATGCCCAATGTATTTTTCGACTCAAAACAAGCCAGGCATAGGCAATTTAGGTTTGTCTTTCAACACAAACAAATCCATCACCTGGAGGGCGATTTTGACAAGTTCTTCACCACTTACTTTCCGGAAAATTATGAAATCGACAGCATGAGCTTTATAACCCCGGACGTTATGCAGGCACTGAAACAGGCTGCCAATTACGATGTTGAAATAGTAGGGGATAGCCTTTTTATTTACGGCCCAATCTATGATCTTGAAACGGAGCTGGCTGACATGAGCACCAAATTGCTGGCCATAAAAAAATCCTTAGCACAAACAACGGCCAACTATCATGACGACAGGCTGCCGGAGGCTGTGGGCTGGCATCAAGTCTCGTCTCAAGGCTCATTTTTAAAACGCAGCAAATTCTGGACGTACGTGAACATTGGAGTCATAGTAGTCTACATTTTGATAAGAATAATTATCCAGTCACCGCTACTAGGCAAGTAGAACCACATTCCTAAAAACAAGGTAAAATAAAACCAATGAAAAACGCCATTATTCTCCACGGCAAGCCTGACAAAGAGGGTTACTATGATCCGGCTCAACCCAGCTCCTCTAACTTCCAATGGATTCCATGGCTGCAAAAGCAACTCATAATCCATGATATAAAGGCTGACACTCCGGAGGCTCCCCACGCCTACGCTCCCAGCTATGATGTTTGGCTAAAAGAAGTCGAACGTTTTGAGATTGGCCCGGAAACAATTCTGGTTGGTCATAGTGCCGGCTCTGGTTTTTGGCTCAGATATTTGAGTGAACATCCTAATCTAAAAGTAGGCAAGGTAATTTTAGTTGCTCCATCGCTTGGTCTTGGCTGGACAGAGAATCAGGATTTCATGGACTTTGAACTGGATAAAAACCTGGTAGAACGCACAGCCGGCGTGATAATTTTTGTCTCTGATGACGATAAACAGGCTACGCTGGACACGACCAAAAAATTAGAGCAAGAGGTTAGCGGGATAAAGGTTCGCTGGTTCCACGGCTATGGCCATTTCATAATGGCAACCATGAAATCACCCGAGTTCCCCGAGTTGGCCGAAGAGTGCCTAAAACCATAATAAAAATAAAAACTTACAATTTAGGGGTGCGGTAAAATAGGTAGGTAAGGAGGCCGAATTTATGAAAATAACCAGATACTTCCAGAGTTGTTTATTAATTGAGGAGGGCGGGGCAAGGATCTTAATCGACCCTAGCGGCCAGGAGTCTCAAGACTCTGCCAAGTTCGGGAAATTGGACGCCGTACTTTATACCCATGAGCACGGCGACCATTTTGACGACCAGCTAGCTGAGAAGTTAAAGACTGAAGGTGCAGCGCTGTATGCCAACGCCAGCACCGCCAAGCAAATGAAATCGCCGCCCAATGTCGCAAGCGACGGCCAGGAATTTGAAGCGGGCGGAATCAAGATAAAAGCCATTGAACTGCCACACTGCTTGCTTTGGGACGGGTCTAAAAGCGCCCAGAACACCGGATATCTTGTGGCAGGCAAGCTGTTTCACCCCGGAGACGGCAAAGAGTTGGCTGGCCTGCAAGTGGATATCCTAGCACTGCCCATTAATGGCCCCGACATATCGCTTTTGGACGCCTTCAATTTTGCTAAGCAGCTTGCGTCAAAAGAAATTCTGCCAATTCACTACGATTATTTAGGCGGTAACCCTGAAGTCTTCGCAAATATTGGCAAGGGCATGGGGCTTAGCGTCCATCCACTGGAAATTGGCGAGTCCATAGACCTATAACACCAATAAAAGTATAATTAAAGAGTTATAAAGTAAGGAGACGCATTATGCTAAATGATTGCGACGTTGTGGCCAATGTGGCCGTTAAAGATATTGAAGTTGCTAAAAAGTTTTACACCGATACCCTCGAGCTAAATCAGGTTAGTGAGGAGCCGTTTGGGGTCACTTATAAATCCGGCAGTGGCCGACTGTTTGTTTACCCAACACCTACGGCTGGAACAGCCCAATCCACCTGCGCCACTTGGGAAGTAAAAGACATCAAGCAGGTTACTGAGAGCCTGGCCAATAAAGGCATAAAATTCGAGCATTATGAATTCCCAGGTGCTAAGCACGAAGGTCCGGTCCACATAATGGGTGGCACGCGTGCTGCCTGGTTTAAAGACCCCGACGGCAACATATTAGGCCTATCAGCTGCCGGATAAGATTACATGGCTAAACAGACAAATAACTTTGCTTTTATAGATAACCAGAACCTGAATCTGGGAATTCAGAAGATGGGCTGGAAGATGGACTGGCGCAAATTCCGGGCCTTTTTAAAAAACAGCTACGGGGTAGAGCAGGCCTTTATGTTTATTGGCTACATGCCCGAGTACGAGGGCTTATACGAGCAGATGCACGACTCCGGTTATTTGGTGGTGCTCAAACCAACGCTTGAGATGTTCAAAACACCCCAAAAAGAAGAAAAGAAGGAGGCGGCTGCGGAATCTGAAGTTGATAAAGTTTTCAGGACCTTCGGTGAGCAGGCCGCCGAAGCCGTAAGCTCGGTGGACGGTCCCAAAGAGCAAGGCGGCGACAAAGACGAACCCGCCAAACGGCCAGTGAAGGGGAATGTTGACGCCGAGCTGGTTCTCTATGCCGTCAAAGAAATGCCCAACTACGACAAAGCCGTTATCATATCCGGCGACGGCGACTTCTACAGCCTGGTTGAGTATCTAAAAGAAAAAGACAAACTGCTGCACCTGATGGTGCCCAACTGGCAATACTCCAGTCTGCTAAAACCGTTCGACAGCTATATTGTCCGGCTGGATCAGCGCCGCCGCCAACTGTCCTACCACCCCAGAAAAAACAAATAGCTAGAGTTCAGCTTGAACTTTTAAGCCCGATAGCCGATGATAATAAGAGCTAAGACGGGAGCAGCCAGTGCATATACTTACGGCCGAGCAGTTTAATACCTCACAGATTGAGAAGATTTTCAGGCGTGCGGATTACTTACGTGGCCAATCAGCAACTTTGGCTGGCCGTAAAAAGGTTTATAAATTGCACGAGGGACGCCAGCTTTGCAGTATCTTTTTTCAGCCTTCAACCCGGACTCGTCTGAGCTTTGAAATCGCCGCCACAAAACTCGGCATGGGAGTTATAAGTACCGAAAACGCCCGTGAGCACTCCAGCTCAGCAAAGGGTGAAACTATTGAAGACACCGCCAAAATTTTAGACGGCTACGACGTTGACTTAATTGTTATGCGTCACTATGAAGCCGGGGCGGTAGCCAGAGCGGCGGCTGTTTGTAAAACTCCGGTTATCAATGCCGGTGATGGTACCGGCGAGCACCCCACTCAGGCGCTATTAGACGCCTATGCTATTAAACAAGCCCATGGACGCCTTACAAAACTAAACGTAGTAATAGGGGGTGATTTAAGCCACGGACGAACGGTGCGTTCTCTGTCCTGGCTGTTGTCCAAATACCCCAAAAACCACATTGTGTTTGTTTCGATTCCAGAGCTCCGGGTTGGCTCTGACGTAAAAAAATTCCTGAAAGCTAGTGGCACGACATTTGAGGAAACGTCAGACGTCAAAGCGGCCCTAGCCGGCGCTGATGTTGTTTATTGGACTCGGCTGCAAGCCGAATATTTGAAAGATCCCAAGGCCGTAAGCAAGGGCTTCAGTTTAAACGAAAAGTCTATAGATGTTATGAAAAAGACCGCTATATTAATGCACCCCTTGCCGCGAGTTGACGAGATTGCGCCGGCTGTAGATGCCGACCCACGGGCTGCCTACTTTCGCCAAGCTGCCGGCGGTCTGTACGTGCGGATGGCGTTAATAGACACGGTTATCCAAAATGGCTGACACACTCACTATTCCAGGAGTCGTGGACTTGCACGTACATTTTCGGGAACCAGGAGACAATAAAGCTGAAACCATAAAAAGTGGCAGCCAGGCTGCATTACTCGGGGGTTACGTGTTGGTCTGTGATATGCCCAATAACCCAGGCAATCCAACCTGGAGCCTTGAGCGCCTAAGCAAGAAGCAGGCAATAATTACAAGAAGCAGCTATATACCAATGGCCGCGTATGCCGGCTCTCAGCCGGACTCTAACAACCTAGAAGAGCTTGCGGCAATGGCTCCGCAGGCCATTGGTCTGAAACTGTACGGTGCCGCGACTACCGGTAACCATGTAGATTACGAACCCGAAGATTTTGCGGCTATCGTCAAGCAGTGGCACAAGGTAGCGCCCCATAAGCCGATTATGCTGCATTCGGGTAAGGACAACCTGCAGGGCTTTATTGACCTGATTGCGGGGTCAAATAGCCATCCGCTGCATGTCTGCCATATATTTAGCCTCGCTCACGCTAAGCTAGCCATAAAAGCTAAAAAAAGTGGTCTTAGCGTCACCTCCGCGGTCTGCCCGCACCATCTTTTTAAATCATCACACCATGCCACCACGGAAGGCTGGTTTGCCAGGATGCAGCCACCGCTGCTGCATCAAGACGAAGCCGAAGAGTTATTCAAACTTTTCGCTGCCGGCAAGATAGATATTCTAGAAACCGACCACGCGCCGCACCTACTGCAAAACAAGTGGGCCGCCGAGCACGAAAACCCGGAGGGCATCCACGACCCCGGGCATCTTACATGCTACGGTGTTCCGGGAATTGAGTTTGCCTTGCCGCTGCTTTTTTATCAGATGCAAAAAGGCCGTATATCGCTTGAGCGGATTGTTGAAGCTACTTCCACCAAGCCGGCTGAAGTTATTGGAGTAAAACTAAGTAGAGGAACGATGGTCACCTGGAAAATGGACGCCTATAGAATAGGCGAGCAGTATCCCAAAGGCTTGTCAGGTTCAGGCTGGACGCCTTATCTAAATAATATAGCGGTAGGCAGGGTAGAAACAGTTAAAATCGGCGGGAAGGTTCTAGTTAAGAATGGAAAGATTATTAACAAAGACCCCAGGATTATTGCCAGCAGAGGCCAGACTATTTAAGCTCTTTGGGTGCTTAGATAATTCTTGATCTGCTCGGCCAGCTTCGGATTCCACATTGCCCCAGTACAGGTTTGCACCACGTCGGCGCCGGCGTCTCTATACTCCTCAAAGTCGGCCGGCGTCATAACACCGCCAATGCCAATAACTTCGTATTTCAGGCCGGTTTTTTTGCGAATACTGTTAAGTCGGTTTGTCATATCCAGTCCGGCCCATTTTATGCCGGCGCCGCAGACACCACTTTTTAATCGGTTAGGTCCGGGCAGGGCCTGGTTACCCTCCCGGTCTACAATTGGCGCCGGGATGGTGTTGATTGCTGATATAGCGGCTACATAGTCGGCGGTATCTTTGACAATCTGTTCAAGCAGCGACTCTTGCTCACCGGAAAAATAACCGAACTTTATTATTAGGGGCAGGTTGCCTATTTTAGCTTTCACTTTTTGGCAAATTGCTACTACCGACGGCCGAGTGTAGCAAAGTATACCCTCGTTAGCCACGTTCGGGCAGGACAGATTAATTTCTATAGCCTGGGCGCCGCTACTGGCGGCTAGCTCGGCGGCCTTGGCAAAATCATCAAAGTAGTCCTCGCTACTAAAGCCTTCTTGAATACTGCCCACTACGCTGGCAATCATCAGCTGGCCTTTGTGCTGGTAGCTCGCGGCTTTTTTCATATCCTCAACCCAAAACTTTGGCCCACGCGAAGGGTTACCAAATGAATTAGTTATGGAAAATTTGGTAGGGGAGGAGTCCATTTTAGAGCTACCCACTAGCGGCTTGGAAGCCTTTTCTAGCGTCAAATCGCCGTCAATATTGAGATATAAGACGTTAGGGAATTGGTTGACCTCAAAGACGATGCTGCGCTGGGTTTTATAGACCGGTACATCAAAACCCTGCCGAAGAGCATATTTTATGTAGTTGCTATTTAGCAGCGGGCCGGCGGCTATCCCAAACGGCGAATAAATAGGCTTGCCCAAAAAACTGTATTTTGGCGTGCCGGTGTCGGGTTTTGGTTTGTAGTTTTCAAAAACAGGGAAGGGGCCATTATCAAAATTATCGTCATAAGTCCTAGCCGGATCATAAAATGATTTTGGTCCCAAAGTAGTTTTGCTCATCTAGAACTTATATTAAGCAAATTCTGCCCAACAATAAAGCCCATATATTGATTAGGCGTAAGCATTTTATTGATATAACCCAAAACTACCGTTTATGGCAAATATGACGTATAAATACTAATTTGCTAGACTAAATAGTAGTGATAGGTGAGCGACTAATTGAAGACGAGCGTCCCCACGAGGAGTGCGGTGTTTTTGGTCTGTACGCGCCGGGTATGCCAGTGGCCGAAATGACATACGCCGGGCTTCTGGCACTGCAACACAGAGGGCAAGAAGGCGCCGGTATATTTGTAACGGATGGCAGTAGTATAACCGGCGTTAAAGATGTTGGCCTGGTGACCGAGGCACTGCGGCATGGTGAATCACTCAAAGGGCTGCCAAACAGCGACTTAGCCACCGGTCAAGTGCGCTATGGTACACACCACAGCAACCTCAACGGCAATGGCAGCAGTTCCAGCCAAGAATTTAAAGCTGTACAGCCGATGCTTGGCAATTCCAAGGTCTCAGAAACGGCATTTACGGTTAGCCACAACGGCCACATTATTAATTCGCATGAAATTAGTGAGCAGCTGGAGTTAGCCGAGTCGGGCTACGCCTCTGATAGCGATCTAATAGTTAAATTGATAGTCAGCGAACTTGATGGTCTGGGCGAAGACGCTGAACTGCGAGAAGGTGTTGCTGCCGCGGCTAATCGCCTAAACGGAGCCTACAGCTTGGTCATAATGGGAACCGATAAGCTAATTGGCCTGCGTGACCCTAAAGGTATCAGGCCGCTATGGCTCGGCGAAATTGGCGATCAGGGAGGCATGGTACTTGCCTCGGAGCTGTCAGCTCTCTATATTATCAAAGCCACTCCTGTGAGAGAAATTGAGGCCGGCGAGTTAGTAGAGATCGGTCCGGAGGGCATCACAAGCTATAAACCATTTTCCGAAGCGGAGGTGCAGCAGCGTTTATGCGCCCTTGAATTCGATTATTTTTCCAGACCCGACAACGAACTTGAAGGCGAAAATGTGGAGCTGGTACGTTTTCGTAAAGGCAAACTCCTAGCTGAGCGGTTTCCGCTGCAGGCCGATATAGTTGTTGGTTCGCCTAATTCCGGCATGGCGGCCGCCCGCGGTTATGCCAATGCCAGCGGCCTGCCAATGGAGCAGGGTCTTGTAAAGAACGACTACGTTGGGCGTACCTTTATAGCCAACAGCCAACTAAGTCGTGAACAAAAAGTACGCACCAAGTTCAACGCCAACAGGGGAATAGTTGGCGGTAAAAGAGTGGTATTAGTGGATGACACCATAGTCCGAGGCACAACCACCAAGTGGCTGGTTGATATGCTGCGCGAGGCTGGTGCAGAGGAAGTTCATCTTCGAATTTCGGCGCCGCCAATTAAATGGTCGTGTTATTACGGTATGGATACCCCGGCCCGCGACGAACTAATAGCGGCCGGTATGTCTAACGATGAAGTTTGCCAAACAATAGGTGCTGACAGTCTCGAGTATCTGTCGCTGGAAGATTTACAGGCTTCCGTCGGCAAAGCCGCGGGCAAGCTTTGCATGGCTTGCATGGACGGCCAGTATCCAACGCCCGTCAACGGGCATAGGTAGCAGCAAAATCCCGGGGAGAAGCCACCGACCGCCAACTCCATGACCTGGCGGCTCAGTGAAATAGCTTAAGCTTTGTTACAATAAGGGCGATGCCCGAGGACAGTAAAAACCAGTCCAAAAAACTATTCCCCAAAAATTTCCTGTGGGGCGCCAGCACCGCCGCTCACCAGGTGGAGGGACACACCCACAACCAGTGGAGCGTTTGGGAACTGGCTCACGCCCGCAAACTGGCCCGCGAAGCTTACAAAAAAGTCCCCAATAGTGGCGCTTATTACCGCATGGACGAGTTGCCAATTTGGCCGGAAATTCGGGCCCAGGCTGAAAACCCCAACAACTATATATCCGGCAAGGGTATAGATCACTACAACCTCTATAAAAAAGACTTTGATATCGCTAAAAAGCTGAACCTCAACGCTTTCCGCTTTACGGTGGAGTGGTCGCGGATAGAGCCAGAACCCGGCCAGTGGAACGAAGAAGCCATTGAGCACTACAGAACTTACATAAAAGAGCTCAAAAAAAGGGGTTTGGAACCGGTATTGAACATCTGGCACTGGACTGCACCAGTGTGGTTTGCTCGCAAAGGCGGTTTTGAAAAACGCAGGAACGTTGCCCACTTTAAAAACTTTGTGCATAAAGTGGCTATCGAGTTAACCGACGATCTAAACTACGTAATAACTCTGAACGAGCCAAACGTCTATACCTCTGCTAGCTACTTGACGGGCGAGTGGCCGCCCCAGAAAAAAAGTTTCATCGCCGCCGTGAAAGTTTACCGAAATTTGGTCCGGTCTCACCGCGAGGCATACTATCTGCTGAAACATCACAAACCGAGCCTCCAGATAGGCATCGCCTCCCAGCTGGCCAACATCCAGGCCAAGAATGCTCATAGCCCCATGGACGAATTTATCACCCAATGGATGCGCTACTTCTGGAACTGGTGGTTTTTGCGCCGGGTCCGTCGGGAGCAGGACTTTATAGGCTTTAACTATTACTTTACCGACTATTACCACCTCAAGTTTCCCTTTAAACCGGAAGACCCCAAAGTCCCGGTGAGCGACCTTGGCTGGTATATGGAGCCGGAAGGCATATACCCACTACTACTGCGTATTTGGGAGCATTACAAAAAGCCAATCATTATCACTGAAAACGGTGTAGCCGATATGCACGACGAATACCGCCGCTGGTGGACAGAAGAAACAATTGTAGCTATGGAGAGAGCCATGAGCGAAGGGGTAGAGATAAAAGGCTATTTCCACTGGAGCCTGCTGGATAACTTCGAGTGGGCCATGGGCTGGTGGCCCAAGTTCGGCCTGGTTGAAGTTGATAGAAAGACCATGAAGCGCAAAATTCGGCCCAGCGGCTACTGGTTAGCTAAACAAATTAAGAAACTATCCTAGTAGTAAACTAAGCTTGACCATTTTAACAGTTTATGCTAGTATATGAGCCATGGTCTCAATAGATAGAAATGCTTTAGGTTCGTTTGCGAATCGCTCCGGTCTTCTGCCATACCCTGATGAAAATATGGAAGATGCACTCCATAGACATAGGGCTGCTATCGGATCTAGTGAACAGCCAGACGAAACAACTGAAGAAGCTCAGGCATTTGATGCCAGCGCGGAGCACAATCGGAATGCCCTCAGAGTTGCCGCCGCCTTGCTGACGATTGTCGGTGCTATGGTGGTTACCGAGAGCAAAACTACGGCTCAGGTGCTATACAACTCCTATGAGACTGTAGCTAATGCCATGAGCCCACCTTCAATTCCTAAGCCCGAAAACGCTACGACCATCAAAATAGGCGACGTTATCCGTTATAAAGACTTCAAGGGCAAGGTTCATAAAAGCTCCGTGCGTGTTTTATCAGATATTTCGCAAGCTGCGCAGGCGGTTGACCCCAACCTAGATACGCGCACTTTCAATGCTATGCTGGCATCGGAAAGTCACAATTCTCCGGAGAGCTTACATGACGGAGATGCCTTTACGGTTGATAGTAGCTTGGGTATTGAGGATCTTGGGACTAGCGCCCACTAAGATACCTCGGCCGCTATATATTGTGTAATTGTTACGTTTAGCTAAAAACTGTGGAAAAGACCCGTAACCAACGGGTCTTTTTTCTTATATAAAGTGCTTGCAGTGGGTAAGAGTGGGTTGTATAGTGACGTTAGTGGGTAAAAGTGGGTAACTCCAAACGGGTTGCCACACCACAAAACAAAAACCACTATGCAGATCAAAAAACGAGAGGACCAATGGGAGACTACTTCGAACGTAAGCTAGACGATAAGCACAGGCTGACAATCCCAGCCGAACTTAGAGCCGAATTTGCCAGCGGCGTAGTTCTCACGCAAGGTTATCAAAACTATCTGCATCTATATCCGAAGTCCGTATGGGACGAACAAGTAGAGCCGGCGCTGCAAGGCAACATCTTAGATGAGCAGACCGCCGATCTGAATGTCCGCTTCCGAATGGGCAAGACCGAGGCCGCGATGGACGCCAAACAGGGGCGCGTCACGCTAGACCAGCATTTGCTGGACTACGCTGGCATTGACCACGACGTTGTGGCGGTGCGGGCTGGTCGGTACTGGCGGCTATCAGCCAAAACCTCGGATAGAGGAACTAGCTCTTTAACAATTTGAAGTTAAAAAAGCAGCAAACAGCCCAAATACATTAATCATTGAAGTTTAATCTTCGAGATCAGCTATTTGGCAGTCAGCCGGTGGTATTCAGGGTAACCACCGTTATAAACACCCTCGCACATTTCTCTTTGTAACACCTCCCAAAACTCCACCTCACTTTAAAAAGTCTCTCACAAGAACTTTTAGGAACGAAAAGGCAAGAACTTTTAGTTCGCGCTTCGTCGCTTCCAACTCATCCACGTTTTACTACGTGGATAAACAAAAACAAAAATCCCAAAAAAACAAAAAGCTGACTGCTAATTAGGTGATCTTGCAAAAATAAAAATAAAAATGCCAAAACAAAAAACAAAAACGGACGCGCAGGCGCCACTAGACATCCATATTCCAGTGATGGTCCAAGAAGTAATTCAGTATTTATCGCCCCAAAAAGGTGATAGATACTTGGACCTAACGGCGGGTTATGGTGGGCACGCAGCAGCTGTCATAAGTGTTGCCGGGTCGCTAGCAGAAATACTGCTGGTAGACCAGGACGACCAGGCAGCCCGAGCGTTAACAGATCGATTTAGTGGTCAGGATGTGCAAATTGTGCACTCCGACTTTGCTCACGCTAGCCAAAAGCTAGCGAGTGAGCAAAAGCGTTACGATATGATTTTGGCGGATTTAGGCGTAAGTTCACTGCACCTTGATGAGCCCGGTAGAGGATTCTCGTTCCGGAATTCGGGCCCGCTTGATATGCGTATGGACCGCAGGCAACCGGTTACGGCCGATTACTACGTCAACCAGGCATCTCAGGACGAACTGGAACAAATATTGGCCAGCTACGGCGAAGAACCCAGAGCGAAACAAATCGCCGCAGGTATAGTCGGGGCCAGGCCGATTTCCTCTACCGAGGAGCTCGCACGCGTAATCGAGAAAGCCTACCCGCGGCGCTATGGGCGGAAACAGAAAATCCACCCGGCGACCCGCAGTTTTCAGGCCTTGCGAATTGCCGTAAACCAAGAGATTGACCAGCTAGAGCGCAGTCTGCCTCTCTGGGAAGAACTGCTGGCACCCGGCGGGCGTCTGGTAGTAATCAGCTTTCATAGTCTGGAAGATCGCATTGTGAAGCGCTACTTCCGTGAACACGCTGGTAATTGGTACGACTCGCAGCTTCGGACATTGACCAAAAAACCCGTCACTGCTAGCGCTAATGAAATAGTTTTAAATCCGCGAGCCCGGAGTGCAAAACTCCGTGCCGCCGCAAAAATAAAAAACCAAAAGAAAGGATAAATAGGAAAAAACTCCATGCCAATTAAGGTACAGAGTACATCCCGTGCATATAAAGTACAGGTGAGGGTCCTTTAAGACCTGAACCTGCGCAGTACCGGGATACACAAAAAAGGGTAGCGTAGTTTCCCTAAAAAATGGCGCTACCCGCCAAGATTCCTAAAAACAAAAACATGACATATTCAAGTTCAGTCGCCATGAGTCGGCGTGGATACGCCCGGCGTAACCAAAATTCGGTGTCCTTTCAGACCCAGGCTAAAACTCTGGGACCGGTAAGCAACACCATTGTTCTAATTGTGCTGGCCTGTTTGATTGGTCTGCTTTACCTGACACAAGTCACCAAAACTAACAGCTACGGCTATACTATTAATGGTCTGCAGACCCGCCAAGCCCAGCTAAAAGACGAAAAAGCTAACCTAGAGGTGGCTTCGGCCCGCTTGCAGTCGCTAGACCGGGTAAGTTCCTCTGCTGTGGCTAGGAATTTAGTGAGCACCACACCATCCGGAGTTATTCAGCAATAGACTTTAATGAAACCCGCAAACCCCAGTCGCACTGGCACAAGCGCGCCTAGTGCCAACCGCCGGTTGTACGTATGGTACGGCCTTTTAATATTTATTGGCGTGGTCATTATCTTTAGACTGTTCTACTTGCAAGTTATCAGGCACGATTATTACCGCAAGGCTGCTCTTTCTGACCAACTTAAGGAATATTCTATTGCTCCGGAGCGAGGGATTATTGAAGCCCACGACGCCAGCGGGGTGGTGCCGATAGTTCTAAATGAAAAACTCTATACGCTCTATGCCGACCCGACTTTTGTTAAGGACGCGCCGGGCGATGCTATAAAGATTGCTTCAGTAGTTAGCGGCAACCCCTCGGACTATGTAAAGTTATTAAAAACTCCCAAGACTCGCTATGTTATCTTATCTAAGCGCTTGAGCGAGACTCAGAATAAGCAAATAACCGATATGAAGTTGCCTGGAATTGGCACCCAGGCCCAAGATTATAGGACCTACCCGCAGGGCACGCTAGCGTCTCAGTTGCTGGGCTTTGTTAATAATGACGGAGTTGGCACTTACGGCGTGGAACAAGCCTTAAATAAGCAGCTGGACGGCACGCCCGGGCTGCTAAAGGCCATAACCGACGCGGCTGGGGTTCCTCTAGCTGCCAGCCGGGACAATATTCAGATAAACCCAAAATCCGGGAGTAATGTTGTTCTGACAATTGACCTAGGGATGCAGAAGCAGGTAGAGAGTCTATTGAAGGCGGGCTTGGACAGGGCTAAGAGTAAATCGGGCAGCGTTATAATTATGGACCCCAATACCGGCGCTATTAAAGCTATGGCTAATTATCCAACCTACGACCCTAGCCAGTACTACAAAGTCACGGACGGCGATGTTTTTAATAACGCCGCGGTTAGCTCGCCGCTAGAGGTTGGCTCGGTGATGAAGACATTGACCGCCAGCGCCGCTCTGGACCAAGGCGTGGTAACGCCGGACACATCATATTACGATCCTAGCCATTGGCTACTGGATGGCAGTGAGATAACTAATATCGAGGAAGATGGCGGCGCCGGTACTCAAACGGTGGCCAGTATTCTGAATCTATCTATAAATACCGGAGCCACCTGGATGCTAATGCAGATGGGCGGCCAGACCGGTGTAGTCAATCAAAAGGCCCGTGACCGCTGGCACGACTATATGGTCAACCACTTTGAGCTGGGCAAGCCAACGGGTATCGAGCAAGGATACGAAGCCAGTGGCTATATACCAGACCCCGATAAGGGCTATGCGCTGCAGCTAACCTACGCCAATACGGCCTTTGGGCAGGCTATGACAGCTACGCCCTTGCAAATGGCGGCGGCCGTATCCTCCGTGGTGAACGGTGGTACATATTACAAACCGCACCTAATAGACCAGGTTGTTAATAGTAATGGCGACACCACTACCACTAAACCTCAAGTTGTCCGAAAAAACGTTGTTTCTGTCAAAACCAGCCAACAAATGCAGTCGCTGATGGAATATGTGGTTGCCGGGCACCTGGCTGAAGGGTTTTCTTACTTAAACTTTCCGGCTAACTACGTTGTTGGCGGCAAGACTGGTACCGCTCAAATAGCCGACCCCAGCGGTGGCTACTACGGCAATAAATATAATGGAACTTATGTTGGCTTTGTTGGTGGCGATAAGCCTCAGTATGTTATTGTAGTGCGGGTTAATGAGCCCGGGGTAGGTGGTTATGCCGGCTCGCAGGCTGCCCAACCGCTATTCGCTGACATCGCTCATACGTTAATTAATGATTTTAATGTCACGCCAAAAAGCGGACCGTAGTATAATTTAGGCAAGGAAAAAACAACCATGAACAGTTTGCAAATATCACTCAGTACCTCAACCATCGAGCAAATATTCACCTTTGCCTTCCTAAGTTTTCTAGTGGCTATGGCCCTTACGCCGCTTTACACCACCGCGGCTTTTTCCGGGAAATGGTGGAAACGGGCCCGCACCACGACCATAACCGGCCAGAAAGCCACCGTTTATCATAAGCTGCACGCCGCCAAGCACCGCCGCAACATTCCCACCATGGCCGGCGCTATCTTTGTTTTAGCCACAGTGCTAGTGACCGTGGCCGGGAATCTTAGCCGAAGCGAGACCTGGCTGCCGCTGGCGGCTATGGCCGGTGCCGGCTTGATTGGACTAGTTGATGACATTATTAATATTCGTGGCGTTGGTGGTGGCATTGCCGGCATGCGCGCCAAAGTAAAGTCGGCTCTTCTGCTAGCGGTAGCTTTCGTGGGTGGCTGGTGGTTTTATAACAAACTGGGAGTTGGCAGCATTCATATCCCGTTCTTTGATAGTCTTCACATTGGCTGGTTAATAGTGCCTCTATTTATGTTGGTTATTTTCGCCACAGCCAATGCCGTTAATATTTCTGATGGCCTCGATGGCTTGGCCGGCGGCCTGGCGGCTATCGCTTTCGGAGCTTACGCGGTGATTGCGATTGTTGAGCGGAAGTACGGCATTGCCGGTTTTTGCATGACTATAGTTGGAGCCCTGCTTAGCTACACCTGGTTTAATATTTATCCGGCCCGGTTTTTTATGGGGGATGTGGGGTCGTTTGCCTTGGGTACGGCGCTGGGAGTCGTGGCCATGCTGACTGACACCGTATTGCTGCTACCGGTTATTGGCGCCGTATTTGTGTTTGAGGCCGGGTCTGTAGTTTTGCAGTTGACCAGCAAGAAACTGCGAAATGGTAAAAAGATATTCCTGAGTTCACCAATTCATCATCACTTTGAGGCTATCGGCTGGCCGGAGACCAAAATCACCATGCGGTTTTGGGTAATCGGTGAGATGGCTGCTTTCGTGGGGCTCATACTGTTCATTCTCGGAGGGTATCAGTGAATGATCGGCCCAGACGTCCTCACCTAAACGACCAGACTAAAACTACCAGCGTCTCGAGCCGCCGCCATAAAGCTGACTATTGGCTCTTAATTTTGGGGGCCTTGCTACTAACTATTGGCCTAATTGTGGTCTATTCCATTAGCCCGGGTCTGGCCGCCAGCCAGAAGATTAGCCAGAACTACTTCATAACCAAACAGCTAATAGCTGTGGGGCTGGGAGTTATAACTTTTTGGATAGCAGCCTCTATTAAAATCGATTTTTGGCGCAAGTTCGCTAGGCCCCTGGGCGTCGCCGCAATTATTGGCTGTTTGATAGTCATGCTCACTCCAATAAACGCCGCCTATCCGGCGCACCGTTGGATTCGAGCCGGTGGTTTATCGTTTCAGATAGCTGAACTCATAAAACTGGCTCTACTGGTCTATTTGGCCAGCTTCATTAGTATCCAGTGGCGCCGGGGAAGGCTAGCAGACACCAATGCAACTCTAAAACCGCTGCTGATACTTGTGTTCGCGCTTGGACTGGTGGTGGCCAAACTTCAAAGCGATCTGGGCTCAGCGGCCGTTATGCTGGCCGTAATCGGGGCAATGGCTTTCACAGCCGGGATTCCACTCAAAAAAATTGCCCTGTTTTTTGGCTTAGTCGTAGCGTTTGGTGTGATTGCTATTAGCTCCAGCGCCTACCGGCGTGAACGGCTGGCAACCTACCTGCATCCGGAAAGCAACTGTCAGAGCAGCGGCTACCAGGCCTGCCAGGCCCTAATCTCGGTCGGTTCTGGCGGAGTCTTCGGGCTGGGCTTAGGCTATAGCGTCCAGGCTTATGGATATCTACCGGAAGCCAGCAATGACTCAATATTTGCCATTATGGCCGAGAAGTTTGGCTTTGTTGGCACCTTTTTGATATTGGTTATTTACGGTGGATTTATCACCAGACTTAAATACATTATTGAGCGCACAGCTGATCCGTTTAGCCGTTTGTTAGTTGTTGGCGTGATGGCTTGGCTGAGTACCCAAGTAATCATCAATGTCGGGGCTATGGTTGGCCTGCTGCCCCTGAAGGGTATAACATTGCCTCTAATAAGCCAGGGAGGTACCAGCTTGATTTTCCTAACGGCTGCCCTCGGGATAGTTTTTCAGGTTTCGCGCTATACTAGTTACAAAGTAACAGAACCAGACATCGATAAATATGAAGACACAAACTTATACGGTGGCCATGACGGGCGGGGGTACCGGCGGCCACATAACCCCAATCTTGTCGCTCGCCCGCGAGCTTAAGCGCCAAGACCCAGACTGCCAGCTTATATATATTGGCCAAAAGGGCGATAATATAGACAGTTTTGCTACCAGCGCTCACAACTTTAACTTCACGGCCTTTATAAATGCCGGAAAATTTCGCCGCTATCACGGCGAAAGCATTTTATCTCACGTCTTGGACTTTAAGACTATCGTTTTAAATATTCGCGACTTCTTCCGAGTGATAACAGCTACTTCAGCCAGCCTGCGGATTCTAAACCGCACCAAGCCGGATGTACTATTTGTGAAGGGTGGCTTTGTGGGTGTCCCGGTGGGCATAGCCGCCCGCTTGAAGCGTATCCCGATTATTACGCACGACTCAGATAGCATAGGCGGCCTAGCTAATCGTATAGTTGGTCGTTGGGCCCACCTGCATGCTACCGGCATGCCGCCCAAATACTACAGCTATCCAAAGGCCTCAATCCGCTATGTTGGCATCCCGCTGGACTCGAATATTAAGCCTGTAACTCCTGCCGAACAGACTAATTTTAAACGTGAACTAGGTATCGGGCCGGACAGTATTGTGCTTCTGGTAGTTGGCGGCAGCCAAGGCAGTAAAAGTATCAATGACAGGATGATCCAAATCGCGCCGCAGTTGCTGGGCTCGAACTTGGCGCTACATATCCTGCATATAGCCGGCGCCAAGAACTTTGAGGACGTCAAAAAAAGTTACTCTGAAGTTCTGCCGGATGCCGTGAAGAGCAGGGTAGAGACTATCGCTCACACCGGTGATTTTTATAAATATGTTGGAGCCGCCGACCTTGTTATAAGCCGAGCCGGTGCAACTTCTATAGCCGAATACGCTCTGGCCGGCAAAGCCTGCGTAATAATCCCCAGCCCCTTTTTGGCGGCTGGCCACCAGCTAAAGAACGCTAACCTCCTGCAGATTGACGATGCCGCTATTATTGTTAACGAAGATGACCCAGCCGGGGAGCTGCGCAGAGTGATAAGTGAACTAACTGTCGACGATCATCGCCGCTGGCAGCTGGCTACTAACCTGAGTAAGCTGGCTAAGCCCGATGCCGCTTCTGATTTGGCCAAGATCGTCTTAGAACTAGCTAGAAACTAAATGGAGAAGAAGCAACGACCTCTGCAGCGTTCGGCAGCGCCGCGTCGCCGGCCGCCAACAAGCAACTATTACCGTAGTGGTGCCACTGGCGCCGCTAGTACGCAGAGTCCGTTTCGAGCGAAAATTAAAGCCAGCCCACGAGTTAAGAAGCTGCTCAGCAGAACCATCGACATTATCATGGGCGCAGTACTGGTTATAGGGCTGGTCTATAGCTTAATAATCAATCCGACCCCTAAGGTTGAAGTTAACAATACTTTTTACCACTCGGCTGATAACTACCGTGATTCAGCCAAAGCCTACTTTGGGGCTTTCAAAAACCGGAACAAAATAAGTTTTGATGAGCAGGGCGTAGTTAACTCCCTAATGCTGGACTTTCAGGAGGTTGACAGTGCTAGTGTCGAGCTGCCACTCTTTAGCCAACGTCCTGTACTGCACATTAAAATTGCCGGCCCGGCGTTTGTTCTGCAGAGCAGGGAGCATAGTTACGTAGTAGACGCTAACGGTAAAGCTATAGGTTTAACCAGTAACTATAACAAATCAGCCGGTTTGCCGACCATTATTGACCAAAGCGGCTACCTGGTTGTTGCCGGTAAGGCCGTTCTGAGTAGCTCGGACATTGCATTTATTAAATCGTTAATTACTCAGGCGTCCAAAGCGGGCGTTAAGCTGGATAGCTTGGTGCTGCCCGCTACACCAGAGGAACTCGACGTTAAACCGGCTGGCAGACCCTACATAGTTAAATTTTTCATGCCGGGAGACGCAGCTCTACAAACCGGCCAATTTCTAGCCGCAGTTCACCAATTTGACAGCAGCGGCAGTCAACCAACGCAGTATCTTGACGTGCGGGTTGCCGGCAAAATCTTCTATAAATAGCTGCTAGATATGCACTGTTATTTCTATTGTGCTTAAGCATGTTAAGCGTATATTTAGCTTATGGCTACAGACCGCAGCGAAATGCTGGGGAGCGTAATACAAACATCAACAATCGGGAATCAGAGGCCGGACCTACAGCTAGTACCTCCCATTGAAGAGGAAGTAACTTCGCCGGTAAGCATTGATTTAGACGGTTATGTTGAGGGGTTAGAGCGGGCACTGGCTAACGTGAATAATAACGATGACCCAACACTGATTTTTTTTGACGGGGTTCTTTCTAGAGTACCATCGTACATAGCCGACCTTCTGAGTTCGATGACCCGCAGCAAAGACCCGGAGGTCCTGAGGCTTGCTATATACGCCGTGCCGAATATTCTGCAAAGAGCATCAAAGACAAAAGATCTATTACCGGATGAAGAGCTAGACAAACTGCGGGACGCGTGGGGATCGTTAATGGCGCACGAGGATGAAGATATTAGATACGAGGCTCAAGAAGTTTTTGACGAGCAAGTATCCAATCTACAAACCCGAGACCCGGTTACATATAGTAGAATCGGCTGGCTAGCTACGCCCGCTATCTTTCAGTGAGCGCAGAATCGGCTGGCTACTCGGTAACGGTAACACTACCGACCATGTCGGAGTGGAACTTACAGTGGTATTTGAAGGTTCCAACCTGATTGTAGGTAAACCGATAAACAGCACCGGGGGTTAGATCTGAAGAGTCCGGACCGGTGTCGGCGTTGTCTTTGGTAACGGTGTGGGTAAGGCTGTCGTTATTAGTCCAGGTAACCATTGTGCCTTTCTTGATAGTAATGTCGGCCGGTGTGAAGGACATATTCACAATTGATACTGAATTTGTAGCTGTGGCGTTAGCCGCCGACTGACCATTGTTAGCCGTTGAGGTATTTGAGGTGCTACTAGTGTTGGCGGTGCTGCCATTGGTCGCATTGTTGTTACTGCGCCCAAACATCAACCACGCCCCGGCGGCAATAACTATAACTGCTACAACTATTAATAATACTTTCTTACTCATTTTCTGATAACTCCCTTAATGCCCCTCATTATAAACCCTATTAGTCTAAGAGTGATGTAAATAATTCAGCTTAAGAAGACCTTGGCGGTCTAACACGCTATAATAATCGGGAATGAAATCAACACCCACAACAACCAACAACTCCAATTGGCGAATGCTGACAATCATAGTCACTACCGTACTAATAGGTGTAGCGGCAATCTACGTTACCGTTACCGTCAACCATAATTCCAGGCCTGCTCCGGCTGATTCTAACGCGTTTTCAGCTATGCCTCCGGGTGCTGGCACTACCGACCAACTGCAAACACAATCAGATAACAATCAAATGGTTAATAACGCTGCATCCACTCAACTTCAGACCGGCCCGAGCTCCGTCCAGCAAGCTCCCGCCAACACGCCGCAACGCGCTGGCAGTAGTAGCCCGGGTGACCCCACGTATTATTGAACTTAAGCTATAATTTAATAGTAGTGATAAATACCAAAATATCCCCAGTACCTAGCCGATTTGTCCTCTCTCTGGTTGTTCTAATGGTTATTTCAGTCGTTAGCTACGCCGCGGCCTCCCAAACGGTCTACGCGGCTTCCTGCGTGTCCAGCTCAGCCCTAGATACTACTAAATTAGATGTTAAGACAATTTAAGGCTTACATGGGTAAATCAAAAAGAAACAGAAAAAAGAGCAGGGCGGCAGTAACGCAAGTAGCCGCGGATGTGCCTGTAGCCAAGACTAGCGGCAATAGCCGTCGAAAGTTGGTCTGGATAGGTATAATTACCATCCTAATTATCATAAGTCTGTACCTGCTATTCCATAGACATCACAACAATACCGCTAGCTCATCATCAAACGGCGCTTCAATTCTGCAGAGGCCACAAACCGGCTTGCCTACAGTTCAAACAGGCGGGTCTAGTTCACTTAGCCCCTCCGGCTCTGTAAACCTTCAGCCGTCGGTTAATGGCCCTCAAGTCGGCTCCGTACAGTAGTGGAGCGGGGCAGGTTGTTGTAAATTTTATATACGCGGCTTTACGCTATAATTAAGTTCAGTGATTAAAGCCCAAAACTTATCTAAAAGTTACCGCACCAAGCGAATTAAGAAATTGGCAGTAGACAACCTGTCTTTCGAGGTTGAGACCGGGAAGGTAACTGGTTTTCTAGGGCCCAACGGAGCGGGTAAATCTACGACCATGCGCCTGATGCTGGGCCTTGACCGCGGTCAGGGTCAGACCACTTATGATGGAAAAGAACTCCATAAATACCGACAACCATCTAAGGTGGTCGGTATATTACTGGAGGCCAAAGCTTATCATCCTACCAGGACCGCCAGGGCTCACCTCAATGTTTTAGCCACAGAGGGTAATATTCCGCGTTCGCGAGTTAATGAAGTTCTGGACATTGTCGGCTTAACAGAAGTAGCCAAAAGTAAGCCCGGTAAATTTAGCCTGGGTATGAGCCAGCGCCTAGGTATTGCCGCAGCAATTCTAGGTAACCCCAAGTACTTGATTTTAGACGAACCGGCTAACGGTTTAGACCCCGAAGGCATTGCCTGGCTCCGCCAGTTTATCCGCGAATACGCTAGAGTTGGTAACGGGGTCTTGATATCCAGCCACCTGCTTAGCGAGATGTCGCTGATGGCCGATAATGTTGTTGTGATCGGCAAAGGCCAACTAATTGCCGATACATCAGTAGATAAGTTAACAGCTGGCGCCAGCTCATCAGTTTTTGTGCGCGCCAGCAATCTAGCTGCGCTGGAAAAAACCTTAACTGCCGCCAAGATTAAATTCACTAGGGAGGGCAAGGGTCTGGAGGTTACCGGTAGTAACACCGATGCCGTTGGCAAGCTGGCGAGCAAGTCTGAAGTTACTGTTTTAGAGCTTACGGCGCACGCCGCGTCGCTAGAACAGGCCTTCCTAGAGCTAACAGAAGGCGAAGCCGAATACCAAGCCCACCAAAAGGCGGACAAAAAATGATCTCGACAATTAAGGCTGAATTTAAAAAACTGTTCACCGTACGCTCCACCTACCTGGTATCTTTAGCGGTATTACTGTTCGTGGCCGGTTTGATAGCCTTTTATGGCCAAGGTTTTAAAACAGACCCCAAAGACCTAAACAGTCTGTTTTTAGCGAGCACAATTACAACCTTTAGCAATATTACTTCAATTGCCGGCGCAATAATCGCCTTGCTGCTACTGGCTCACGAATATCGCTATAACACCATCGTATACACCTTAACCGCGTCTAACAGCCGCTCAAAGGTCTTAGCAGCAAAAATTATTGCGGTGCTTGTCTTTGTGTTCTTCTTGTCAATCTTGGTTACGAGTGCGGCCCTGGCAATGAGTGTTGCCGGTGTGGCTGCAGCTGGTCACACCTTGCCGCACCAGGATATAAACTACTTAACCTACTTGGGTAAGTCAGTTTTCTTATGTGAGGGCTACGCCCTATTTGGTCTTTTACTAGCTGCTTTGGTTCGCAATTTAGTCGGCGCTATTGTCATTGTACTTATAGTTCCAAACACGCTAGAGGGCCTGCTTAGCTTGATTCTTAAGAAAAATTCGGTCTACATGCCATTTACAGCTCTTCAACAGGTCGTCCAGCCACCTGTTATTACCACTCGCGGAGGACCCGCGCACCCAGATACTGCTTTAACCGGTGTATTAACCGCTCCCAAGGGGGCACTAGTCTTCCTCTGCTACCTGATACTGGGCTGGATAATTACCTGGTATCTGTTCCTGCGCCGCGACGCGCAGTAGTGAAGGGGTAGAGAGCAGGTTGTTGTAAATCTTATTAAGCCATTCTGGAACGTGTACTATTATAAAAATCACGAGGGGCGGGGGAGTCAGGCCGTCTCGACAAAGAAATTAATTAATAAATGTGGATAGGTTGAGCCAGAATCCTGGCGACCTAGTTTGTATACGTTTCGATGCTAGCCCTCACTCTTCTCTTCTAGTTCGCTTTTTGTTCATATATTTGTTTTTAATTAAAGCAGGGCAGAAAAGCATACTGTGCTGCATTTTTTGGAAAAAGCAAATATTAATTATAAATGGCAAAGTAGGGCGGAAATATATATTGATATGAAACCAAGCAAATGCAAGCCGGGCTTGTGGATAACTTAGGGTTTTCACAGGCTCTAATAGCCCCACCAGGATAGACCAAGGCAACAGGCTATATTAATAATCAATAAACCCAATTGCGTAGAGCATTAAAGGACGTATTTAGGATATATGGCAAAATCTTCCCTGTTAGGGGAGGCATTGGTAATCAACTATAGCTCAGTATATAGAGTCGCAAAATATACATTGTGCGACCTAAGATATAGCATTCAATTTGTCACTACCCTCCGACTTTGGCTACTTATTTTTGCCCGAGGATTTTTAAAATTTATTTATTTAATTTATATATACCTTTGCTATTTCACCCGCCGGGCTTGTTAGCTCAAATGTTTAGCTAGCCTGCTGCTAAATTGCCATATACCTAGTGTTCGTAAAATGTTCAGCTATTCACTAAATCTAAATTCAAAACTTCCTAGGTAGTGCAGTCGCTCTATCGCAAGATAGCCTTCAATCGGCCGTCAAAGCGCTATTACGTCAGACTCTAGCTGCTGATTAGGATAGCTTTCTCTAAGAAGCTTTATATCTTCCGGATCAAGCCGCCAATCAAGGGCAGCTAGGTTTTCCTTTAGATGCGCGGGATTGCTGGTTTTGGCGATTGTAATGACATTATCCTGGGACACCAGCCAATTTATGGCAATTTGAGCCGGGGTTTTAGTGTATTTAGCGGCTAAATCGTCTAGTAATTTACCACCATTAAGAGCACCTTTTTGTAGGGGTCTATACGCCTCAAGGAAAATGTCGTTTTGCTGACAAAACTCCAGTAATCTCTTATGTTCAACTTCACGAACCTCCAGGTTGTAGTGAACCTGGTTGACCACGATCTTGTGGGGAGTGAGAGACTGCGCTAACTTAAGCCTCTCGACCGACATATTTGAGACACCAATGTTTCGGATTACTCCCTGATCAACGAGCTCATTCATGGCTCGCATGGTGTTGGCTATATCAATGCCGATGTCAGGGAAGCGGTGGAGGAAATACAGGTCAAAGTAATCAACCCCTACCCGCTTCAGGCTGGCTTCAAAAGCTCTCATTAAATTATCGTAACTTTGATTGTCGCCAGAAACTTTCGAAGCCAATATCAGCTTATTGCGCTCAGCTCCTTTGATAGCTTGGCCAAGCAGTTCCTCGGCGTGCCCTGCTCCGTAGCTCTCGGCTGTGTCAATATGCGTGACCCCCTCGTTGATAGCGTTTTGGATAGCCTCTATCTCCTCAGAGTCTCTAGAAGTGTCTGGTTCTTGGCGTCCACCCATTTCCCAAAGGCCCAGACCGTAAAGTGGTAGCTCGTAGCCGTTTTTTAATTTCTTGGTAGGTATAAGCATCTAGCGTAGTTTAATGAATACATCACCCGCGTCGGATGTTTTCGGCGTGTTGTCTGAGGGTTGTCTGGTGTCCGGGTTTGGCAACTCTATAGGTTTTCTATGTTTTTGGCCACCACGGCGGGTGCGTTTGCGTTTAGGAGCAGTATCGCTACTTGGAGCTAGTGATTGGTTACCAGAATCGTTTCTAAAGTCATCTGTGCGGTCTATGATGCCAGCCTGGACTA
>CAZVAN010000004.1:24548-41926 GCA_964625245.1 uncultured Candidatus Saccharibacteria bacterium
TCCGGGCTCACCCGGAAACTAACTATGGTGCCAACGTTGCCAAACACGGCGTCGCGGACTGGCTGCTCCATCTGTGAGATGTATTGGTTGGCGATGGTTAGGTTCAAGGCGTATTTGCGGGCCTCGCTTAATATAGTTGCAAACGACTCGGTTGCGAAGTTCTGGAACTCGTCCACGTAGAGGTAGAACGGGCGGCGCTTATCTTCATGCATGTCTGCCCTGCCCATGGCTGCTAGTTGTATTTTTGTCACCATCATGGCGCCCAATATTCCGGCGTTATCCTCACCCATTAGGCCGCGACTGAGGTTAACAATTAAAATTTTGCCCTCATCCATAATTTCGCGGATATTGAAGGTGCTTTTTGGCTGGCCGATGATGTTTCTTATCATTGGGTTGGCTGTGAAGGCGCCAACCTTGTTTAACACCGGGGCTACGGCTTCGGTGGCAAACTTATCATTCCAGCTGGCAAACTCCGTCGTCCAGAAGTTTTTGACTACCGGATCATCTATATAACTAATAACTTGGGTTCGGAACTTCTTTTCGGTTAGCATGCGGGTAATGTCTAGCATTGTGGCATTGGGATAGTCCAGTAATGCCAGTAGTGTGTAGCGCAGGATATATTCCAGCCGTGGGCCCCAACTCTCGGAGAACAAGCGCTTCAGCACGCCAACAAGCTCGGAGCTGATGTGGCCCTTTAGAGTTTTATCGGTTATTTCCAGCGGATTGAAGCCAATTGGGTGGGCGGTGTCGGCCGGATTAAAGTAGACCACATCTTTAACACGCCGCTCCGGGATAAAACTCAAGACATGCTGAGCATAGTCACCATGCGGGTCGATGACGGCGAAGCCTTGGTCATAGTAAATATCCGAGATGGTCAGTAGCTCCAGCGCTCCCGATTTACCGGTGCCGGTTTGACCCAGTATGTAAACGTGGCGCCCTCGGTCGGCCCGCCGCAGCCCAAAAACCGTGTTATCGCCGCGGAAATTGGTGACACCCATCAGACTAATCAGATTCTCTTCGCCGGCTACCGTTACCGGTACGTTGGGCGGCGGCTCGGCCGTTTTGGTGGTTGCCCAAAGGATATTAGGCGTTTCCACGGAGGTATGTGGCAAGTGAAAAATGCTGGCTAGCTCCTCGATATTCAAAATATAGCCATGATCAACAAAGAATCTGGTCTGATATTCCAGCTGTTTATCGCGATTATAGGTGGCTCTTTTAGCCTCAAAACCATTCAAGTTAGTGGTATTGAATTGCTTGAAGGCGCCGACCAGAGCCTGCATCCGCAGTCGTGCTGTATGTTGGTCATGACCGGCGTAAAGAAGGCGGATTTTTACCTGGTAGCCCAGCTTAGTGCTCTTCTCTTCTATGGCTGAAATACGCGATTTATCACGCTCTGAGACTTCGGGCTTACCTTCTCCGACTTTAGCCTCCGGAGGGCGGGCCAAAGCCGCAAATGCTCCAACTGTATAACCCAGCACATTGCTAGCTCCTAGCCTTCCCCCGCTCTTGATGCGGCCAACGGCCCGAGCACCGCGGCGGTGCCAATCGTCACTAATTGGTCGGCCCAAGATTTGAATCCAGAGCTCCTCATCCTCTTTGTCCAGTTTAGCCAGCGTGGCAGTGATAGCCGCCAACGGATCAACTTCGAAACTGGGAAAAGTCTTGATGGGCAGCACTTCATTATCGGTCAGGGTAAGTTCGGTGGTGTGAACCACAGTTTGGTGTAGATTGCGTGCCGAATAATCTTCTGTCTGTTCATAAATTTGGGCCGTTGGATATTGGGCGTAAATCTGACCTTCAACAAAAGCCTGCAGATGCTTAGGCGTCCAGATGAAAAAACGGATACGCTGGCCAATAGCGGCAATCTCCAGGCTGATATGTTCCTGCATTGTGCCGGATAGCCGGACTTCCCGCTTGGAGCGCAAAATGCCGTGCAGCGCCGCCAACATTTGTTCGGCTGCCAGCTCTTTCTTGTCGTTGGTGCGCGGAATCTCGAGCATCAGGAGACAGTGCTCGTGAGCTACAACTACTTTATTTTTTGCCCTACCCAATTTCATAAGCTTTTTATTCCTGAACTAATTATACATCTAAAGCTGCTGGTAACAGATAAACAAACTACAAGCAGCGTTGGATTTCTTCTGTTTAGCTTATTTGTCGTCCAGAGTATAGGTTGCCTTAGCAACTCGCTTGAATTGCGTTTTGCCCTGGAGGTTCAAAAGAATAGTAGTTTCTTTAACATGACGGCTTTTTAGTACCCGGCGGACAATCTCATCGCGGTGCAATGGGCCGCCCTCTTTGCGTAGAACTTCAGCTATAACATCGGCCACTGTACCCTTTTTGTATCCCCATTCGCGCAAAGCGTAGATGCCGCGGCCAATTAGAACGAAGCGCTTATCTTTGATGAGCTCGTTATGAATAGCTTGGGTAGTAACGTCTTTGCGGCGGAAGTCACTGCCCTTGATGGCCTCGGCAATCTCGCTAAAGTGCATTGGCTTTTTATTCTCGTGCAAAATTACATAGATCTTGTCGCGAATATTCTTAGGGTTGACCATTGGCCACTTGATAAGACCCCAGCGACCATGCAGGTTGGCAAGCCCTTTGCTGATGCTGGCTAGAGCTTCAACGTGCTTATCATTCTTGTTGCCAACTTCTTTGGCAACGGCATCAATTCCAGTTGGCTCACCAATTTTCTTAATGGCTTCGATAATCTTATTTACCTGATCTCGAATAGCTTTTTCTGTATGTACGCCGGCCAGTCCAACAGAGTGATAAAAATGGTCGTTATCTTCAATAACGGCGATGTTAGGACTGAGGTGAGCCAAAAAAGCTACCCGCGACTGCTCAATCTTGCCATTGTTTCTGGTGAGCTTACCGGTAATATCGCTGACTCGGGCAACGTTGCCCATTTCCTTAAGATGAGCGCTAAGCGTCTCATCAACGGTAACAATGTGAGGTAAATCTTTGGCAGCAGTAGCTTTGAGTTTGGTAACCACGACTTTTTCCAGCTGGCGGACCCGCTCGCGGGTAATGCCGAGTAGTTCGCCTATCTGCTCCAGAGTTTCCCTTCGGTCATAAAGGCCAAAACGGCGTGATACAATCTCGCGCTCGCGTTCGCGTTCAATAGTTCCAAGCACGTCCTGGACGGTCTTGTCTAAGTCTAATTGTTTGTTGGCCTTAGCCTCTTCCATATCTGTAAATTCCCTGTCAATATCCGTTCACGTGTATTAATAATGCTTATTATAAAACTTTAATTTTTAAAAGTCAACACCTTAACTCGAAACTCAATAATATTATTCTATCACTAATTAGACGGCCTTGCACATAAAAGTTAAGGTCGCATTAGGAGAAAATATTTTGTCTATCTGAAAAGAATGTGGATAAAAAGGATTATTTTGTTTTTTTGGCTCTGAATCGGCGTCTGGCACTGGCTTCCGGTGCTTTATCGAGCAACTCTTTGGCTTGTTTCTCAGTCAATTTCTCGGGGTCGGTCTCTTTTGGTATCTTGGCGTTCTTTTTGCCGTTTGTGACGTAAGGACCATATGGACCACGCAGTATTTTAAGCTGGCCAAAGTCAGCAACTACTCGCTCGGCCTCTACCTTGGCTTTGTCTTTGATGACTTCTAGTGCCTCGACTTCGGTTATCTTTAGCGCGTCCTGGCCCTTGATGCTATAAAACTGTTTGCCAACCTTGACATAGGGGCCGTAGCGCCCGATGTCAGCGGTAATAATTTCACCTTCCTTGGTCTTGCCGACTTCTCGCGGCAGGTTAAACATTGGCAGGGCTTGGGCTAGGGTGACATCGTCCAGCTCGGTGCCTTCCGGTAGCGAGGCAAACAGTGGTTTGGGTGTATCTTTATCTTTAGCATCTCCGGTCTCGCCGAGCTGCAGCATCGGTCCAAAACGGCCAAAGCGGGCTATTACTGGCTTGCCGGTCTTGGGATCTTTACCTAGTTCCCTGGCCTGCGAGGCTTCAGCTCTATCAGCTTTATCTGATTTCTCGACCAGCGGGTGGAATTTTCCGTAAAAATCGGCCAGCATTTGCTGCCAGGTCAGTTTGCCTTCGGCAACGTCATCAAATTTGGCCTCGGCATCGGCCGTAAAGTCATAATCCATAACCTCGCCAAAGTATTTGATTAGAAAATCGGTGACAATTTCCGCCAGGGTAGTTGGCAGGAGTTTGTTGCGATCAGCACCGACCATCATTGGGACCTCGCCCTCAACCACCTTTTTATCTGCCAGGGTGAGTTGCTTTAGTTGTCTAAGTTCGCCTTCCAGGTCCTTCTTTTCTATATAGCCGCGGTCCTGAATGGTACCGATAGTCGGCGCGTAAGTGCTAGGGCGGCCAATGCCCAGCTGCTCTAGTTTTTTTACTAGCGCGGCCTCGCTGTAGCGGGCCGGTGGCCGGCTATAGGTCTCGAGGGCATTCGCGGAAACCAGCTCAACAGATTGGCCTTTTTCAAGAGGTGGCATGATTTTGTCTTCTTTGCCGCCGCCGTAGACCTTCAAAAAACCATCAAACAGCAAAACTTCGCCGCTGGCGATGAATTTTTCGCTTCTTCCGGAGATATCAATTGTAATATCGGTCTTTTCTATGGACGCCGCTGCCATCTGGCTGGCTACCGAGCGGCGCCATATAAGTTCATAAAGTTTCTTCTGACCACTATCGGCTCCAGCGCTCAAAGTGCCCATATGTGTAGGCCTAATAGCTTCGTGAGCTTCTTGTGCGCCGGCACTTCTAGTCTGATATTGGCGGGTTTTTAGATACTTTTCGCCAAATTCGGTTACGATGTACTTCTTGGCGGCGTCGATAGCGGTTTGCGACAGAGTCATGCTATCGGTACGCATGTAGGTAATATGGCCGTGCTCATAAAGCTTTTGGGCTAGCACCATAGTTTGGCGAACGCTGTAGCCCAAACGACCGGCAGCAGCCTGCTGAAGAGTGCTGGTAGTAAATGGTGGGCTGGGGCTACGGCTGCCGGGTTTTTGCTCAACGGCGCTAATGCTGAATTTGGCGTCGGTGGCAGCTTCTAAGAAGTTACGGGCCTTGACTACCGATTCTGGCTTATCGTTCAGTTCGGCTTCAAATTTGTGCTTGCTACTATTGAACTCACCCGTAATTTTAAAACTGGACTCGGCCTTAAAGTCCTTTATTTCGCGTTCGCGCTCCACAATTAGACGCACGGCTACGCTCTGAACCCTTCCGGCTGACAAACCGGCCCTTATCTTCTTCCAGAGTACCGGACTGAGCTCATAGCCGACCAATCGGTCCAGTATCCGCCGCGATTGCTGTGCGTCAACCAATTTCATGTCAATTGTTCGGGGGTTAGCAACAGCCGCTTCAATAGCTGGCTTGGTGATTTCGTGGAATACTATGCGTTTGGTATCTTTGGCATCGAGTCCTAGTGCCACACTGACGTGCCAAGCAATGGCCTCTCCTTCGCGGTCCTCGTCACTGGCCAGCCAAACGGTGGCGCCTTTGGCGGCCTGCTTAAGCTCGGCCACTACCTTTTGTTTATCAGGGCTGATTTCATAAGTTGGTTTGAAGTTGTGAGCAACATCGACACCGGTAGTTTTTTTGGGCAAGTCGCGGACGTGGCCAAAGCTACTCTTCACCTGATAATCGTTACCCAAAAAGCCGGCAATAGTCTTTGCCTTAGCCGGACTCTCCACAATCACTAGATTTTTTGGTTTGGCCATAGATTCAGTTTTTTAGTTTAAGCGGCTTACCTAATATATGCAAATCCTATAAGCGTGAGCAGTCTAGGATGCCACCCAATGACCGGCGCCAAGCGGCTTGATAGAGCCGGATAACTCCAACATAGTCAGGATGCTACCGGTTTTGGCGCCGCTAAGGCCGGCCTTTACCGCCAATACCTCCTGGTCTGTTACGCCGCCAATAATTAGCTCATACAAGGCCTCTTCCTCGTCTGTACCCCTGAACACCACTGCCCTTTTCTTGTTTAACTTGATGCCCAGAGCGAAAAATACGTCATCAGCGCCGGTTACCGGCAAAGCCCCGCTCTTTATAAGGTTATTGCATCCGTCGCTGCCAAGGCTAGTAATATTGCCTGGTACGGCTAGGACTGCTTTCCCCTGCTCCAGCCCATAGCGGGCCGTTGCTAGACTGCCGCTGCGATAAGGGGCTTCAATTACAAGCACGGCGTCGCTCAGGCCACTGATAATTCGATTCCGGTTAAGAAAGTTGCTCTTAAATATAGGCTCACTAGGTGAGTATTCGCTAATCAGCGCCCCGCCCTGCTCCACTATTTGTCGGGCTAAGTTTTGATTAGTCGAGGGGTAAATCCGCTCTAAGCTAGTTGGTAGCACGGCTACTGTTCGGCCACTGGCTGCTAGAGCTGCTCTATGAGCCGCCGCATCAATGCCGAGTGCCAGACCGCTAATAATAACAACTCCAGCTCGGGCTAATTCGCCGACAATCTTCTCGGTAACGCCCAGGCCGTAACTGCTAGTCTTGCGGCTGCCCACAACCGCAACTTTAGGGCTATTCATCCACTCAGAAATGGGTGAGCCGGCTATATATAGCTGCTTTGGAGGTTCGTCAATCTGGCTCAAAACTGCAGGATAATCAGACGGTTTAAGCTTAAGAATATTGACTTTAGATATCATATATTTTCTACTATTGACTTAAAGACATTTTATTGCTAAAATTGCAACTTGTAAGTACAGTTTTCTGTACTTTCGTACCTTATACCCCCAATTCTAACTTTAAGTTAGATTGTTTAAGAGGTCGAGTTAGCTGTTAAGTTGTACCCTCCACTTGCAGCTATCCTCCGTGCCAATTCCCTGAATTCAAGTATATGAGCTGAGGCACTTCAATAGCAAATGGTTAAGCTTTTGAATCCTGGGATTTGGCGCGGAACTCTTAAACAAACTAACCCCTTTAACTCGTTCCCGGCTCAAGTGGGTCGGCGAGTCTGTCCTTGCGACGGATGCCCTGGGTTTACCCAGGACGGCTCGAATTTACTCGCTTTATGCGGTATTCGTACGCTTCGCTAATGGTGGGTTGAAGGGTGTAATTTGGGCTTGAGCTTGGTGCTCGAGCCCGCAATGAACCTCCAGCGGTGCCCACCCCCTCTGGAGGTTCATTGCGTTTTACAGGGCGGTGCGGGTTTCGTGGGGCAGTTCACCACTGTAGATATATTCAGTTATCAGGACTCCAGCCTCTTTTATAATTGGCGATAGGCTGCCCTTCTCTTCTTTACTGAACTTACCAAGAACAAAGTTTGCGGCGTCGGCCTTATCACTAACCTCATTGCCGATGCCTATGCGGATGCGCCCAAAATCGTCGCCAGACTGGTTGATGAGTGATTTTACGCCGTTGTGTCCGGCGTCGCTGCCGCCCACCCTGGTCCGCAGCTGGCCGAATTTAATAGCCAGCTCGTCATAGACAGCAATGGTTGTCGAGTTATAAACCCGGTAAAAATGCTGGACGGCTTGAAGGGCTTCGCCACTTGAATTCATAAAAGTTGTTGGCTTAATAAGAATCACCTTACTATCGCCCAAAGTATGGATGGTAACCAGGCTTTTTAGGTCTTTTTTATTCATCCAATCCGGAAAGTCGTTGCGCTTGGCAAAATCATCAACTACATCAAAACCGATGTTGTGACGCGTCCCCTCAAATTCTTTACCGGGGTTACCGAGCCCAACAACCAAGATTGTTTTATGGCCCCCAACACTATAAAGCGGCGCGCCGGAAGCGTATTCTTTTTTTCGTTCAAATAAGGCCATTTATCTAAGTATTGTTTATTGTCCTTCTTTGGACAAGTTTAAGTTCGATCTATTACCTGGTCACGGGACGGCCCGGTGCCAATATAGCTAACCCGTGCTCCGACACTTTCCTCAATTAGTTTTACTAACTTCTTGGCAGCGGTTGGCAGTTCATTAAAACTAGCAACGTTTAAATTAGCATCTTCATTCCATAACCCGAACTCCTCATAAACTGGAGTGCACTGCTCAAGTTTACTGAGCGAATTTGGAGCATATTGCAGAACTTCACCATTCAGACTATATTTGGTGGCAATCAGAATACTGTTACCGTATCGGCGCAAGTGATCCAGTTTAGTTAAGGCTAGCTCGGTGGTGCCGGTAAGCCGTACGGCGCGGCGGAGTTCTGGCAAGTCTGGAAAGCCAATGCGTCGGGGGCGGCCGGTGCTTCTACCAAACTCACTGTCAATCAAACCGGCTTGGCCTCGTACCATCGCCACAAGTTCGGGATTATCTTCTTCGCAGATCTCTGTTACCAAAGGTCCGCCTCCAACATGAGATTTCACTAGCTTAGCCACACCAACTACCCGGTCTAAGTATTGGTGCTTAAAGCCGAGACCGTTCATAGCGCCGCCGGGAGTAACGTGCGATGAAGTAGTCATCGGTGATGGTCCATGTTCTATGTCCAGGCCAAAGGCCTGGGCGCCCTCTGCCAGAATTGATCCGCCAGCTTCCAAATGTCTATTCACTAGTTCGTCAGTGTCAGCCAAGTATCGGCTTAGGCCAGAGGCCTCATTTAGCCATCTTTCAACATCTTCCTGAAGTTCTGGTGAGCGGGTGTATTGCCGATATAGAGGGAAACAATTAATAATTCCGTTTAGTACTAGATGTCTCAGCTCATCCGGTCTTTCCAGAACTTCGGCTATGGCTCCTGTTCGGCGATACTTGTCAGCTGCGGCATCAGCGATACCTCTTTTAGTTGTGCCCTGCTGCGCGGCAGTTAGTTCTCGCAGTTGATCTTGCATGGCGTGTTGGTATAAATTTAAGGCCGCTTGGTCGCTAACAGCTAGGTTCTCGGGCGTAACCTCTATACCGGCGGCCTGAAGCTGGCTAATCTCCTTGAGCAGTTCTACTGGTTCAAGCAAGACGCCTTTACCGACAACATTAAGCGTTCCCTGGCGGGCTATACCGGAAGGTACTTGGTGTAGGCTAAGTTCCACTCCATCACCAGTATCAATGGTGTGGCCGGCATTATGTCCGCCGTTATATCTGGCTACCATGCTGTGGTCTCTTGCCAGCAAATCAACGATTCGGCCTTTGCCTTCATCGCCGCGCTGGAGACCTAAAACTACATCGACTCTACCTTTTTCCATGTCCAGCTAGGAGTTTATATAAGTCAACGTGTCAACGCAAACACTAACGGTTTAATGCTTCTCTATAAACCAGAACTTCAGAGGGGTCCCGTTCAGGGGCCATTTCTCGCGGAACTTACGTTCCAGATAGCGCTTATAACTCCAGTGCAGAAATTTAGTATGGGCTCCAAAAACTTTGAAGCTGGGCATGTCGATGTCGTCTTCCTGGACCATATAGTTGAGCTTGGGCGAGCGGCCTTTGAGTCCGGCTGGCGGATGTTGGTTAACGGCGTCGCGCAGCCACTTGTTGAGCTCTGGCGTTTTAAATTTTTGCAGACGTACATTGGCAATTTCTAGAACCAGTTCAAATATCTTGGTAACATTCTGACCGGTAACTGAACTGGTGAAAACAAGCGGCGCCCAGGGCACGAACACAAAATTAGCGGCAATCTGAGGCGCTAGCATATCACGGGTGTAGGCGTCTTTATCAACGCTATCCCACTTACTAACTACCAGGATTAGCCCCTTGCCGGCCTCTTTAACCAGTCCGGCTATTTTTTGGTCTAGTTGGACGTTTAGTTCATTAGCATCCATCAGAAGTAGCGTTACGTCGGCCTCCTCGATGGCTGCCAGGGCTCGCAGGACACTAAAGTGCTCCACGCCGCGCTCAATCTTGCCGCTGCGCCTGATGCCGGCGGTATCCATCAATTCTATCTCCCGCCGCTCATAACGGATAACTGTTCGGTTTACGTCGCGGGTAGTGCCTGCCCTGTCAGCCACTATGGCCTGCTGCTTTTTAGCCAGTATATTAAAAATTGCCGACTTACCAACATTTGGCCGGCCTAGAATAGCCAGGTGGATTCGGTCCGAGTCTTGCCTAATTCTAGCTGGTGGTAGCTGCTCAGCCAGGGTTTGCAGTAAATCTTCCAAACCGATTTTTTGAGTAACGCTGGTGGCAATTATCGGTTTTATGCCCAGCCGCAGCCACGGCTCCAAGATAGCCCGGGGAGCTTTATCAATTTTGTTAACTACAAGGATAACGGGCTTCTTACTCTTTAGAGCCATGGTGGTCACCCGGCGATCCTGCTCGGTAATTGGTATATCGGCTTCGACTACAACAACAATCAGATCAGCCGCCTCGGAAGCTTCTTTTATCTGTTCCTGAATGGTTAACTCAAAATCATCCTGGGCATTTTTCATGCCGGCGGTGTCTACCAGCCAGAAGTCCTTGCCGCCGTATCCAGCCTTGGCGGTCACGCTGTCACGGGTGGTCCCGGGTTCGCCGGCCACTATAGCTTCACGCCGGCCAATCACGGCATTAAAAAGACTAGACTTGCCAACGTTGGCCCGCCCCACTATAGCTACGATTCCTGCTTGTTTATTCACCCCTGTATTATACCTGTTAACCCATCGATTCGCCTAAGGTCAATAATTGCTAAGACAACAAAAAAGCGTGTCTTAACTTGAGAAGACACGCTTTTTTGATTTTTATTTAGAGCGTATTGCTTGGGGCTGGAGGTACGCCTTCGGCTGGCGCGGCTGGCTCAGCTGGCGGCTCAGTGGCGGGCTCAGCTGGAGGTGATGTTACCGGGATGTCAGGCTGCGCTGGCGTGTCGGTAGCAGCACTGGGATCGGTAGCTGCTGGAGCACCAAAACCGCCATCGGTAGCGGGGGCTGCTGGGTCGGCTGCCGGAGGTGTACTCACAAAACTATTTATTTGATCCTGAACCGCGCTTTGTTCTTGGTCGGTCGTTGGTTGAGTACCAGCTGGTTCGGCAGGAGCGCCGCTGATTGGGTTTGCACTGCCGTCGCTGGCTGACTGATCTACTTGTGGTGTTGATGCGTCATCTTGCATAGATATCTCGCTTTCTTTGTTATTTACTGTTGAACTAGAATTCGTCGGGCTGGGTGCGTTTGTCTCCGGCCCGGTGGCCGCTGGGTCTGGCGACAAGACCTCGCGAATCACTCTTACGAAATCTTCCAGAGTTACCTGGGATTTCACTAAATACTTTACCACGCCTAGCTTCTCGCCGCGAGCCCTGTCCTCGGGTTGGCCAAGAGCTGTCATCATCACGGCTTTGGTGCCAGCCATTTCGGGAGCTGCAAAAAGCGTTTCTAACATCTCAAAACCAGACAATTTAGGCATCATGACGTCGGCGATAATCAGGTCGGGTTTTTCTTTCATAGCTACCACCAGACCTTCTTCGCCGTCGCTGGCGGCTAGCGTCTGGTAGCCCTCAGCCTTCAGGCGCATATCAAAGATTTCACGTAGGTTAGTGTCATCTTCGACGAGCAGTATTTTAGCCATTCTTTATTATCCTTATGCTTGTCTTTAAGTACAATTGTATCATCTTCATATGTTTTCTGAAGGGCTAACTATACTTGACTGCCGCTTCTGAATATCCAGGGCCTGTTCTGTGGTCAGACGAGGCAAATTTATGAAGAAGGTACTGCCCTTGCCCAGCTGACTCTCAACCCAGATACGGCCACTGTAAAGCTCAACAATCTTGCGGCAGATATAGAGCCCCAGTCCGGTGCCACCAATGGTTCTGGTGGCTGAGCTATCGACCCTGTAGAATTTCTGGAACAGATGGGGGATGTCCTCGGCCGGGATGCCGCCGCCAGTATCTTGGACCTGAATTTGAACAGTGTGAACATCGCCGGTCAGACGTACTTGGATAGAGCCTTCCGGCGTGTATTTGATGGCGTTGTCTATCAGGTTTTGCAGCACTTCAGTCATACGTGTCGGATCAACGAAGGCATAATATAGCGGCCGCACGACCTTCCCGCCAGCTATCTCTTTATCGCTACTTACTACGAAATTCAGGTTCAGACGTTTTTCGCTGGCTTTAAAGCGTGAGGCTTCGGTAACTTCTTGGGTAATCTCACCAACCTCCATTACTACGGGGTTGCTTTGTAGGCGGCCGTCGTCAGCCTTACTACTGGTCAGTAAATCCTGAAAGAGTTGCCCTAGGTGATGGGTGGAATCCAAAGCCTTGACCATATAATTACGGGCGTTTTCATCAATCTTGGTAATTTTTTCGTTCATAGCCAGCGACAGATAGCCTTCTATAGCGGCAATTGGTGTGCGCATCTCGTGGCTGGCGGTACTGATAAAGTCCGAGCGCTGGGCTTCCTGAGCCTTTTCCTTAGTGATATCACGGAATACCCCCACGGCTATTTCCGGTTCCTGGCCTTCGCGTTCAATAATTGGCGAGACAACTATGGATATAGCCGTTTGCCGGCCATTACGCGAAAGTAAATTGGCATTACTGTCGCGGACGACGTGGCCTTCAATTAGGGCCTGCGTGAATGGATGATTCTGAGCTGGCAGCGGTTCCCCTTTGTCGTTGACCAGCGGCATAACACTGTTTATGTCTTTGCCCACAGCTTCTGGCGCCAGCCAGCCGGTGATGTTGCTGGCTCCCGGATTAAAAAGGTGCACCACGTTATCACGGTCAACAATTATCACCCCGTCTTCAATGGTGCCAAGTATAAAGTCAGAGCTTAAGCGGGCGTCTTTTTTAAAGCGTCCACTGACCACCAGGCCGCCGGTGCTCCGGGTTACCGAACCGCTGCCTTTCTTAAGATTAAATAGTCCCACTACCCACCAATTTTTCTTATAATTTCACCAATGCTTTTATTATCTGTTGTTTGTTCATATATTTCAAATCCCTTATGCTATTCTTGAACTAAACAATCAAAAATGAAAACTAAAAAGAGCCATCACAACACAAAGCAAGATTTGCTGGTACTAGTTGCGGCTCCAATCTTGGCGGCAATTGCTTCTTGGGTACTAAGACTGGACTTTCTGCTATCTACTGTTCTGTATTTCGGCGCCCCAGCGCTATATTTATCAGTTCGCGATACAAGCAAGATAAAG
The DNA here is from genome assembly GCA_964625245.1 of uncultured Candidatus Saccharibacteria bacterium. GTDB lineage: Bacteria > Patescibacteriota > Saccharimonadia > Saccharimonadales > UBA10212 > CAZVAN01. The sequence goes on from CAZVAN010000004.1 coordinate 37,509, forward strand.
CGCACGGCTATTTTCGCTGCTTGCTTCAGTATCGTGGGAGTCTATGTAGACTATATGGCCGAGAGGGACTTAGCTTGGGTCGAGCCGAAATCATTGTTGCATTTTAGGTTCGGTGGATTGGTCCCTATTGAAAGCCTAGTCTGGTTCTTCTTGCTAACCTACTTGATTGCCATTTTTTACGAATATTTTTTCGATCAACTTAGCCACAAGCCCATCGGGCATAGGATGAAGTATCTGTTCTTCATTGTGGCAATAGCCTCAACAGCTTTTTTCTTGAGCTTGCTTACACGTAACGAAATTCCGAGGGTTAGCTACTTTTACTTAAAAATGGGCATCTTCCTAGGCGCTTTGCCCCTGGCGGCTTTTATATTTGAACTGCCCCGTTTCTTATCCATATTTCTAAAAACAGCGCCTTATTTTTTTGCCCTTAGTCTGCTCGGTGAGTTCATAGGACTCCATAACGGCTACTGGTCCTTCCCTGGCCAGCACTTTATCGGCTGGATGCAAATAGGCTCCTTCCATTTCCCTTATGAAGAATTTATCTTTTGGATGGTAATGTTCAGCTCCATAGTGATTGTTTACTTCGAGATTTTTGATGATAACCGCCTCAGGTTCAGGCTCCGTCGTTAGCTGCTATTGCATAGCAGCTCAAAGTACCTGGTTGAGCCAAAGGGTATCTTTTGCTTGACCAAACTCTTGGCTGGCAAGCTGGTGGCGAAAGTTATAGTAAATTCGCCGTATTGATTATTAATTTCGTCTATAGCCTCGGTTAGCCAGGTCTCGCGGTTAATTTCCTCTAGCAAGCTAACCTGCCCCATATTGGACGGCACCAGGTTATAGCAGCTAATGCTCATCATTCTCACCCAATCTTCCCGCGGCCGCCGGTTGAATAGCAGACTGGCCTTGGCTAGTACATCGCTATTGCTAAAAAATGGCTGGCCGAATATCTTACGTTCGTACCAATGGTCGCCATTGGCATACATGAGATATAAAATTACGCCTCGGGCCGCTAACCCCTTGTAGCGCAGCTTCATGGCTGTAGTCTCGCATAAGTAGCTTAGGCGGGCCCGCAGGACCTCCTCCGTGGGCTGCCACTCGTCTAGCACGTACTGGCGGCCAACAGTCCTAACTGCGCTCTCAAAATCGTCCACTTCCCAGCCCCGTAATCGAGAGCACCAGTCTTCACCGCAAACACTTTTAAAAACTCGTTTTCTGAGCAGGTCGCTCGGCGCATCTAAAAATTGCAGCGGGCTATAGATGCCGGCGGCATTGAGGCGGGCCTCGTTGCGGCTGGCGATGCCAGTTAAATCTGTTAGCTTAAGTCCGCTCAGTGTACTTCTAAGGTTAGTATGGTCGATGATATCCAAACCGTCAGGCTTGTGGAGTCCGGCCGCCGTTTTGGCCAAAAAGCGATTGGGCGCAATGCCAACGTTGCAGCGCATCCAGCTGCCCACTTCATCACGCAGGCGGTCCTTGATTTCGAACCCAATTTGCTCTAGACCCCTCTTGTTTACATTGCCGGTGCCAACGAAGTTAATAATGCCTTCGTCTATGCTCTTCATGGTTACATCCGGTGAGTAACTCTTCATGATACGCACCAGTTTTTGGTAAACGTAGTGATACTTGGGCGGATCGGTCTCTACTAAAATTAGATCCGGAGCTAGCATCTTGGCTTCTGAAAACGGCATGCCAACCTTGACGCCTAGAGCCTTAGCTTCAATGCTGGCGGCCACTACACAGGCGTTTTTGGTCTTGCGGTTGGTGACGCCCAGCGGTCGGCCACGCAATAGCGGCCTGGCCTGCTGTTCTACGGTTGCAAAGCAGCTATTTAGGTCGATATGCATTACCCGGGGTGGTTCGGTATTAACTTGCAGTTGCAAGGGATAGGTTTTGGGCATAGCTTGTGTCTGCAATAGATATTAGAGTCCAGGTTAAGCGTTCGGCATCGAACTCGATACGGTAATCGGCGTTGCCATCGGTCATGTCAAAGACATGCACCATGCGCTGGCCTTTTTTGGTGGGGTGGCGCAGACCAGTCTCGGTAAAGTCTACTCGCCTGCCCTCCCACTCAATGCGTTTTGGAAAGCAGCGCAGTCGCTCGCCGGTGTTTCTGAAATAGTAAGCTACGACGCTTACGTCTTTATTGATATTGGTTACATTTTCCATTTTCGTATCCTCCGGTTTAAAAGTTATAAAAGAGAGACCATTCTCACTTTTTAGAGACGGCGAACGGCTTTTAAAGAGATTCAAACTGCCTGGGTTAAGAGCTTGGTTACCGTTCCAAACTGCCCCGTTTACCAAGAAGTTATATGCGTTTGTGGGATCGGCAGTGACCGGAGTATACCGCCCAGAGTTGTTTAGTAGTCTACGCGGAGGAAGGCTTGTCACCAGCCCACGTATGGCTAAGCTAAATTATGGCAGGCGCGCTTGAGCTTTTCAATTCAAAATCGGTGTATAAGTTACATAAAACGCGCCAGCCAGGTCCAGCCGAAGTTTTTCACCCTGAGCCGTTGGCCCAGCCCGGTATGGGGGTGGTAGTGCTCTCTGGCACCAGAGCCTTCCAGCCCGGGTTCTTCGGACTTGTTCATATCTATCAGCTCATTAGATTTTTGAGCGATACGCTCTGCCCAAGTTGTGCAGCGGTCCTTTAGGATTGGGCTGATTTTTGCCCGCTGCGCCTGCATACGTAGACCGAATACCACAAGATAGTAATTAGTATTTATCCAGGTGGGGCCGCGCCACAGCCGGTCTCTCTCTTGGTTGTGTGGGTCATAATTAGGACTATTTATAGAAGTACTGGGCAGTGGATAAGGTACGTCAAAATCTTCGTCCATCATGTCCAATACCGCCTTCAGCTGCTCTTCTTCCAGGTTCGGCAGAGTAAGCCCGAAAAGATTACTGATTGTAATAGTGGGGATAGGCTCACCGTCTTCATTAAGCGAATAAAAACCTTTTTTGGGGACTTTAGTTAAATCGCTCTGCCACATCTTGTTACGAATTTGGACCCCTACTTCGCTAACCCTATTCTTGTATTTGTCTTCGTCGACCGAGTCCCCTAGTTCGCTAGCCAACTGGGCCATTATCTCCAGATTGTGCAGGTAGATACAATTCATCATCACGTCGTTGGCCCAGAACAGCTCGCGCTCTTTTTGAAGATTACCACGGGCTAACACACGCCTCTCCAGCAAGCGGATTACAAAGTGCGCGCCGTCGGCAAGACGATTCCTCTCATCAATCTCTAGCGGCGTATCGGGACCATTTCTAGGCAAGCGGTGGGGTTTGATATCATCCCATTGCTCTAGCGAATCAAGCCCCGTCTCGTGCGGATCAATTACACCGATGAGTCGGTCGTTAGGACTGTTGCTGCGCTCGCGGTAAAAATAATCCATAAATTTACTGAGTTTCCCATAAACCTCTTGCAAGTAGAGCTTGGCGTTAGGGTCACCAGATTGCTTCATGGACTTATATTGGGCCATGCAGGCCAAAGGCAGGACTGGCGGTTGGGTATAATTACTGCTCTTTCTGACCCTATCAATTGATAGCAGTTTTTCTATCTCATACCACCTGGTGCCGTCAGCATACTGCACATTAGGTATAAAACCGCTGTCTTTTTGGCCCTCCAACAGCCAAAAACTCTCTTCTATTCCAGCTCTTTGAAACTCTTGATTAAGGCTTTGTAACTTTTCTATGGCGGTGATAGTTTTTTGCCGGTCTTCAACGGATTCTAAAGTTTCTAATCGAGTTTCCAAAAAATCCGCCGCTTTGGCCGCAAATAGACCAGCCTGCGAATAAATAATCATAAAAAAGCCCGAATCCCATAGGTATGTGTGCCGGTAATGTTCGGCGGCGGGTGGCGTATGCAAAGCTTCCGGCCAGCCATATAGTCTTTTTGCACTGTCACGGTTTTGAAGTAGTGCTAGAGCGGCTTCTATACGGCCGTCGTCGAGCATTAATACGCTCAGAGCTCCTAAGTCGGCGGCTTGTTCCCACTCCGGGGGTTCCTCCCACTCAAAAGACTCTTGCCAATCCAGTGCTTTATTATCTTCTCCCGAACCCTGGGCGGCGGGGCTATACTCCATATCCTATGAATCTTAGAGAAGACAGCTAAATATTCAAAGCATAGGCATTTTTAACACTTGGGTAGTAGTTGTGAGTTTTGTTACATTGCGCTAGTGAATATACTCATAGCTACTATCGGATGGCAGGAGTTTAATAGAGGTTGCAAAGCTAAGAAAAGGAGGGTTAATGGCAAACACCAAGCGCGGCTTCGCCGCTATGAGTAAGGAAGAACGGAGCCGAATTGCGGCCATGGGCGGCCGAGCTAGCCGTCGCGGACGCAGCAAAAAATCTTAGGTACCGACGTTTAATAAAAAGAGGCGCATCACTTGTGAGGCGTCTCTTTTGTTATAAATTGGTGA
>CAZVAN010000005.1:0-13221 GCA_964625245.1 uncultured Candidatus Saccharibacteria bacterium
ATACTTGACTTGTTAAGTATCTACGTCTAGAATCTTGGTTATGATAAAAGAAATAGGTCACCCTGAGGGCAAGCCAACTCCCCTGCTCTCTCTAGTGTGGAAATTACAACAATCAGCTGATGAGCTTTTGGTGAGCAAGAACGGAGTAGGGCTCAGCCAAACTCGGATTATGGCAGCGCTTGATAAATCAATTCCCTACTCACAACGCCGTGTGGCGGTGGAGCTAGGGCAGACTGAAGCCAACGTTAGTAGACAGCTAAAAGTTATGAAAAAGCTGGGGCTGGTTAATATAACTAAAAGCAAAAAAGACCACCGTCAGCGCGATGTTAGCCTAACGCCCAAAGGCTACCGTACATACACTAAAGCCGAGCAGATTTTGAAGCACCACGAAAAGGGACTGCTAAGCACCATGAACCGCAGCGACTCCCGTGACTTTCAAGACAAAGCCAACGGCCTGCTGCATCTGTTATAAAACCATTACCGCTATTGTCAAGCAATCACTTTAGTGATATAATACCTATTGTTGAGGTACCTTAATCATTCGCCTAAACACCATGACGCATTTGTGGTGTTTGGGGGGCTGAATTTAAGCTCGACGGTTGCACTTTTACAACTATGATGGCAGGCCGGACTAATCTGCACGTTAGCCGGATTAATTAGTAATTGCAAAAGCTTTTACACGCGGTCAGAATGTTTTAGCGAGTGTGGCAAATATGTTCACACCACGCGAACTTTCTCTCGCAACAGCTTAAGACTTTTATCTTAAGCCGTGTTTGGGACGACACCAGATAGTTCCACATACACGTCATATCATCTGGGTGCTCTAAACTGAAGTAGACCGCTTTAGTTTAGCTAAGACTTCCTGGACTTTAGCTCTCGTTTTTTCGGTCGTTTTGAGACAAGAGCTTAAGAAATTCCAAGCGATCTAAGCCTGTAGTCATCACAGTAGTAAGCAAGCCGGACGCGGAGGCGGTATCCGCCAGCTCCACCAAAAACGCATCAACGAAAGTTGGTGTTTTTTTGTTTTTACTTGAGGCGCATCAGGTGTATTAGTCCCAGCCAAACAAGAACGGCCATTATACCCGCGCCAATAAAGGCGGCGATAGCCGCGGTCTTAGCCAGCATGCCGAAGGTCCAGTAGGCGTAACCATCGCCAAGCAGTAGCCCACGGAGGGTCTCACCTTGGAATAGTACGGCTTTCTGGGTCTGCAGTGTAGTATTAGTCGGATCCGCCATAGCCTTGGTGCTAACCTCTGAGTATGTTAGGCCGCCGGCAACTTTCTGCAAGTGTACGTTAATAAACTCGTTGGCATAGGCCTTAGCTTTCGGCCCATTGTCCACTAGCTGACCAGCGTACTGCTGTAAGCCTGGGAACTCGGCCGGATCTAAGGCAGGACTGCCTTTTGATGGGAAGTATATTTTTTGTGAGCTTAGTTCGGTCTTTACCTCATTTGTGGCAAAGTGATAACCCCACCAGGCCAGCGACCCTATAGCTATAAAGACACCCGTAGTGACAACCCCTAGCATTACAAACACCTTATCAATTGTTTTTCTTTGTGACTTTGCCATTTATTTCCTTTTTTTATTTAATCTCTAGCGATTTGAGTTAGCTAAAGTATAGCCCTATCGTCGTTAATTCCAAACTCATTGATTAATCAGCACCGGCACACTAGTACGCTACTTTAGTTCCCTCCGGCTCTTCCTCTAGGAGGGGTGCTTCGTCCATAGGAATCCAGTAATAACCAGCTAAGCTATTTTGGATTGTCTTTTCGATTTGCTCCTGGGTTAACTCCGGATGATGTTCCTCAGCTCTATGATTCTCTTGAGGGATGTTTTCTTTTCTGACACGCTGTTCTTCAATAAACGACGTAAATTTATCGGCGCAGTGAATGTTCACGTATCTCATTACATAGTTCTTGACTGCTGTGTGCAGAGTGACTGTCGCAAAAAAGGTATGGATGTCTAACTCTACTCCCGAAACTACGTCGTAAGTAACTTCGTCCATGAACGTTGCCATCGGTTTTTTGTCTAAATAAATCACGCGGCGGTCGGTAGCTATCAGCATCGCCAAACTGCTGTTATGGTGGCCGTAAACAACGGCATAAACGTGCTCATCCGGGTGTATAACGTGGGGCAAGTATCGGCTTTCAGCCTTCAGTAGACCATAAAGTGTCGCGCCCGCCTGCATCAGCTCCATACGCACGCGCTCAACGTGGTTCTGAGTCAAAATAGCGTCTACCATAGCTACTTCCTCCACCACACATTATCGGCTCTCCTCTTTATCTTTGCAGTGAGAGTGGTCACCTTATTCGTCAAATTGTGGGTTCAAGTAGTATATTTAAAACAAGGAGACTACAGATGGCACTACCTGACAGCAAGACTTTAGCCAACTTCTTTATGAGTGGTCGCTCGGTTCGCTACTCCAGAGGCGAGGTTATCCTGGCTGGCGATGATGCTAACCCTCAGGTGCACTTTCTCAGTAAAGGCTTTGTTAAAGTTTATTCTATTAACGATGACGGCGAAGAGTACATCCATATAATTTACAAACAGGGCGATATTTTTCCACTTATCTGGGCTCTAAAAGACGTTAAACGGCACGTTTTTTATGAGGCGCTGGAGAGCTCGGTGCTTTGGAAGATGCCCAAGGAAACGTTTTTAATATATGTTAAACAACACACTAACGATGTTACCTATGCCCTTATTGGGCAACTGGTTGAGCAGTTTAATATTTACGCCGATAGGCTTGATAATCTTGAGTACAAGTCGGCTTACGAACGGGTTGTTTACCGGCTGCTTTTTCTAGCTGGGAGGTTTGGGGTGAAAAGCGACAACACTGTCATTATTGAGGCGCCTATAACCCATAAGATAATTGCCAGCTCTGTAAATCTGGCTCGTGAAAGCGTCAGCCGTGAGCTTGAAAGACTAGTTAACAAAAATCTTGTAGGCGTTAAGGGCGGTAAAATAATAATTAAAGATATTGAAAAACTAAGCAAAGAATTCAGCGAGCCCGTTAGTTTGGACTACTGGGGCTTGCATTAGTTCACCTGGACTTAAATCCTCGGGGCGTATAATAGGCTTATGCAACCAATGGACCCTAACGATGAAGAGGAACTGGAAAAAGAAAACCAGGATTACGCTACGCCGTTTTCACTTCCAGACGACGTAACCGGCAAAATTGCTAGCGACCATCCCAGTACGGACGATCAAATGGACTCCCAGGAACTATATGACGCCGGCTTGTCCACTACCGCAGGGGCCGATGAATCCGAGACAGACAAATCCAACGTAGTTGGCTTCGATTCCGAATCTAAAGATCCAAAAGAATAAATCAGGACCAAGTCTCAGAGCTCAATCTACTGTTTGCTATGATTGAGCGATGGCGCTCATTTATATAACTGGCCCAACAGCGGCAGGCAAAACAACTGTTGGTGAAGCCTTGCGTGCCAAAGGCTACGAAGTCCACGACACTGACGATGAGGGAATGCGCCATTGGTGCAACAAGTACACCAAGGAGCCAGTGGCAGCTCCGGTTAAAAACGCTCTGCAAAATCCACAGTGGCATGAAGACCATATCTTTACTCTGTCACGGCAGCCAGTAGAAAAACTCCATGAAGAAGCTAAGAATAAAACTATTTTTCTGTGCGAGCTGCCTACCGCTACAACACAGACTGCAAGCATATAGAAAATATATTTAGTTCCCGAAAACAAAATTGCTCAAGCTTGCATTTTCTATTACTACCTATACCCTATATAAAATAATGTCAGAACTCCTTGCTGGTAATACCAAGTTAAGAATAGCGGCCCTAGCTTCTTTGGCAGGCACCGGGGCTCTGCTAGCTGCTGGTTGTGGCGGCTCTGGTTCAGCAAAAACTGCTATTGAACAACAGCCGGGGCTACAAACCTGCATACCCAAAGATCCTGTGGGCTGGGAAAGTACGCCCCCAAACGTTCGAATGAAACTTGTCGCCGGAATTTTAAAAGTTAGCCGCCATCAAGTTGTGGACGGCAGTATTGGTATGGCTGACTGTAGGCAGCCAGTTTCGGTTGATCCACTTGGCCAGGAAATTGTGAGCATAACAGGTTATGGAGAGCGCTGCCTACCAATTGCTACTACCGATGAAAGCGGTAAATACCTTCCGCACGATAAATCGAGTCGTCACATCTTAGCAATCTGCGCTGCGGATGCCCCGTCTCTTTAAAACTTGGTAGTCCAGCCCCCTCTCCCAAACCTAAAACCCTCCTTGAGCGTATAATTTGATGATATGAAGTCGGATTACCCTCTTTCTAAAGCAGAATTTGATGCTATTTATTCAAAAGTCACGCGTCTTGCGGTAGAAGTTCTTATATACGAAAAGGACAAAGGTGTCTTTCTAACAGAAAGAGATATAGAACCCTGCAAAGGCCAGTGGCATCTTCCGGGCGGTACTGTACTTTTTGGCGAACCGGTCAAAGACACTGTTAGGAGAATTGCCAAAAGGGAAGTCGGTATAGATATAAAGAAATCCCGCCTTGTAGGTTACATAGATTACCCCAGTCACTATGAAAAAGGTCTAGATTCACCCGTAGGCTTGGTTTTTGAAGTTAATGATTACGTTGGAATACCAAAATCAACCACCGAAGCCACTGACGGTCAATGGTTTACATCCGTCCCTAAAAACATGCATGCCGACCAAGATACCTGGCTCCTAAAAAACGGCTACCTCAAGCCTTAAATTCCCCAAACCCAAAATTTCCCAAGCGAACAGGGAATACTTAACTTGTTAAGTATTCCCTGAGTTCTGCCTAGCTGGGCTGAGTGATGTCCATTACCGTAGTATTTGGCAACTTATTCCACAAATTGCCATGAACCAGCAGCTTAGATTCCCGTAGGCCGCTGCCAATTACCGCATGGGCGGCCTTGGCTACTGCGCTATCTACCAGAATAGGCCAATCTGAGGGCAAGCCTATCGGCGTGATTCCGCCGTACTCCATCGCCGTGATCGATACAGCTTTATCCATCGGGGCAAAGGATAGCTTCTTGGCATCCAATTGCCGGCGGATTATCCCGTTAACATCAGCTCTTGAGGTAGCCAATATTACGCAGGCTGCATACCAGGTTTTATCTGCCCGCCTTGCTTCAACCACGATACAGTTAGCCGAAACGTCCAGGCCAATGTCGTAGTACTCGCAAAAGGCGGCCGTGTCGGCCAAATCTGGCTTAATTTCGGCCACCAGAACATCGGATAGCGTATTTTGCTTGATTGATTTACTAGCTGGCTCTGCGACCAAATTTAACTTATCTTCTACCGGAACGAAATCTAATTTACCAAGTTTCATATTTACTCCTTAACATTTTTACTCCTTAACATTAAAATATTGCCGGCCAAAGCCGGACTTTTGTCTGAGATAAGGAGTAAGCTAGAAGCCTTTGAAAATTGCCATTTGAACTATCATAACAAATTTGTCCAGAGCCTAAATCTTCAAAACAAAAATTTCCTTTCCACGGCGTATAATTTAGGGCATGAACGATTTTGAATCTTTAACACTTTCACTCGAAGAGAAAGGTCTTGCTATGCAAGCGCTTGGCGGTGTCGCGGCAGGTGAAATATCAATATCTGACTCAAAAAATCCGTTAGTCCGGTGGCGTGATAAAAAAAGAGCCCGTGCAGTAAGGCAGAGCATATTTCAGGGCGGGAAAACATACGAAGAACCCTATGTCGTAGCAGACGCTGAAGTGGACATTATTAAGCGGAGTCTTGAAGAGGTTTTAGGTGCCCGCAGAGGCTTGCCCGAAGAAAGCCGTGACTCAGAGATGGAGCAGAGTACAAAGGTACTGATCGATAAGGTGAAACCGTTCGCTAATCAACTGCACCAACGATAGCTACGAATTCCCCAAACCCAAAATTTGTGTAGTTTTTCTTACAGTCGTTTTGGCAGTTATCTATAAAATAAAAACAGGTAACTAATAAGGGTTAATATGCTTTTAGCAATTGCGGTCGTCCTAGTAATTTTATGGCTGTTGGGCATAGTAGTTATTCATATCGCCAGTCCTCTTCTACATCTGGTCATACTAATAGCAGTGGTAGTTTTTATTTACGATGTATTAACTCGACGCAAGAGGGGCTAGAACCATTCTTGCCCAAATTAACCAAAGGAGGATGCCGTAATGGCTGAAGAAGTACAAAAAGTTAGAGAAACAACCACTCGTTCGGGTGATACCGTACAAAAGACTACCGAAGTAAGGAACCCCCAAGCACGAGACGAGCATAAACAGAATGTGGCAGAAAGAGTTGTTTGGTATATTGCTGGTGTACTACTCGTACTACTGGGTTTCCGCTTTTTACTTTCGATGCTGGGCGCCAATACGACTAACGGGTTCGCCAACTTCATTTACAGTACTTCGCACCCTTTTGTCTCGCCGTTTTTTAGCCTATTCAACTACAAGAACTCCACTTACGGGACTTCTCGATTTGAGGTTTATACCTTGGTTGCAATGTTGTTCTACGGGCTAGTAGCGTGGGGAATTGCCAGATTAGTTACCTTGGCTCGCGACTAATTAGTAGCTTCCAATTGAAGAACACCTGGGTCAGAGTTTAATTCCCCAAACCCAAAATCCCCCTCCTTGAGCGTATAATTTGAGCTATGAGTTCGTCACCCTTTTTCGCTTTGGCAGAGCCAACAATTCGTTACTGCGAAACTAACCTAAGCGGCTGGATTGCTCAGCCGGCCAATGCCATTTCTTCTCTGTTAATATCACTTGCTGGGGCTTACATTTTAGTCAAAAAACGCCACGCCTACTCGGTTTATCTTGGCGTCATCGCCATAATCTTGGGCCTTGCCTCGTTTTCTTATTACGCCAGCTTCACGTTTCTTGGACAACTGGCCGACCTTGGGTCTATGTATTTATTGGCCTCGCTGCTGATAGTAGCCGCTTTGCGGCCATACAAGCTCTCAAGAAATCTAGGCCTGGGCGTATTAGCTGTCGGCGCGGGCGTTCCGCTGGCAATAACCGCTACGGTGCGCACAATTGGTAGTTTCAACATTGGCATACCGCTGTTCGCACTCCTGCTGGCCATAGCAATTTATCTGGAGCTTAAAGCCGCAGGCCAGGGAAGATTAAAGCTAAAATATTTTTGGCTGACATTTGCCGCTTTTGCAGCAGGGTATCTGTTCTGGTGGTTGGACTACAAAAAAATCTGGTGTAGCCCGGCTAGCTTTCACTATATAAACGGCCACGCAGCTTGGCATTTTTTCAATGCTATGGCGTTAATATCGCTAGACCAGTACTATGCACAGCTCAAGCGCGATAAATTCGGGGCATCGGCTAAAAGAGAAGAAGTTAGAAAAACATAAGCTTGATTGCCGAAGCTAAAACTACCACTGAGAGCAGCCACTTTACCCATGCGGTGCCTTTTTTTATGGCAGTATTGGCCCCCAGATAACCGCCCGCAGCCGCACCAATCATTAGCGGTATGCCGAGCGAAAAGTCTACCGCACCTCTGGAAATGTAGGCTACCAAGGCAGTAATTGCGCTTAAAGACCAAATAACCGTGCCGGTGGCATTAGCCTCGATGACGGTCATGCCGAAAAAGTAGACTAGCGTGTAGGTTAAAAATGCTCCTCCGCCCAGGGTCAACATAGTGGCGTATGTCATAACTACGAGCAAAACTACCATGCCGATAACCTTGCGCTTATCGGTTGTCTGGCTTCTTATGGTGCCGAATTTTTTATCAATGAAAAGTAGCGGAAGCGTGGCAATAAGCAGCACGCCCACAATTGGCCTAACCACATTTTGGTCTATGTGAAGCAGTAACTGCGGCCCCACAATGCCCCCCGCTATAGCTATCAATATGAACGGAGGTATATAGCGCCAAAGCACAACCTTGCTCTTGTTGTATCTGTATATAATGGCTCCGCCGCCAGTAATTGCGGATAGCCGGGTAGTGGCAATAGCTGTTATTGGCGAAGCGCCAATAAAAATTAAGCCGGGGATATTAATAAGATTAGCCCCCGTAGCAATTGAGCCAATAAATGACCCTATAAAGCCTATAAAAAAGGCTTCTACCATATGCATGGAGTTAATAATATCATTTAGACTTGGGGCCACCGCCTAAAACAGAGGGGTATGGTGAGGGGGCGAAAATCTTACATATAACAATGGATGATTGTTATAAAGTGAGCCTATGACTAAACAAAAGATTATCTTCCTAGCTGTGATACTGGTTCTGATTGCCTTTGGTATCGGCTATTCAATTAACCACTTAAACTCGAACAATAAAAGCAGCAATACCTCAGCAACGTCTAGTGGTGCCTCGCTAGATTTAAGCGGCCACCAACTAACCACTTTGCCAGACTATGTTTTAGCTCGGACTGATCTTACCAGTCTTAACCTGTCTAATAACCAACTAACGGGCTTACCGGCTGGGATTAGCAAGCTAACCAACCTTACCGTACTAAACGTGGAGAATAACCGACTTGTATCGTTACCACCCGAGATTGGGCAGCTTAAAAACTTAAAAACGGCAGACTTTTCTAACAACCGGCTTACCAGCTTGCCAGCAGAACTCGGCAATCTTACTCAGTTAAACCTTTTAAAACTCAGCGGCTACAAAGGCCCGACTGCCGACATTGACCAACTAAAAGCCCGGCTGCCAAACACTCAAATAACAACCCAGTAACTCTCCGTTCGGCTAGGGGTGGTAAATACGTTTAGCTTATGCTATAATATATTTAACAGTTACTTTAGTCGGCGCTATTGAACGGGCGCCTTTTTATATGAGCCTACACCAATGAAAATTATCAAACATGAATCGATAGATACAGTCATCCATGCGTGGCTTAGAGGAGAATGGGAAGCGCAAGGCTATTCGCGTAAGTACCCGGAGCTGAAGGCGGAATTAATTGATCGGCCGAACTTTGATAGTGATGAGCAGAATAAACAGCGCAGGGAATTGTTGCGCGAAACCAGACAGCGCAATATTGATGAACTGCCTGTTGATACCAAATGGTATAGCGCTAAGTTTGAAAATACGGATTATCCGCTGACGCATCTGATTGCCTGCGACGATTGGCTACCGATTAGCAACAATAGCTATAGGCTAGAAGCCACAGTCACAAACTTTAATTCGGCATTGCCCCATACCAGCTATATACAAGGAATTTATAAAACTCTTTCCAGCCAGAACGTGGACCCTAAATTGATAATGGTCGGCTCTGGTTTAGGCTCTCCGGTCACGATTATTGAGGGCAACCACCGAGCCGTAGCTTTTGTAAAATATTCGTCCGAAAATCCCGGTTTGCCAAAATTCTTAAAAGAAATATACCTGGGCTTATCACCCGGTATGAAAGACTATGTATGGCACATAGAATCCAGAGATGCCGCCAACCCAGGCCAGCTGCGAAAGGCTTTAAGGATGATTAGTGTATGAAGCAAGACCCCAGCAAGATTAGAAATATCGCCATAATTGCTCATGTTGACCACGGCAAGACTACCTTGGTGGACGGGCTTTTAAAACAGAGCCACACTTTCCGCGATAACCAAGCCGAAATGACTCAAGACTTAATAATGGACAGCGGTGACCAAGAGCGCGAACGTGGCATCACCATTACCGCCAAAGTCACCGCCGTGCAACATGATGATTACCGCATAAATATTATCGACACCCCTGGCCACGCCGACTTTAGCGGCGAGGTAGAGCGCACCGTGAACATGGCCGACGGCTGTCTATTGATTGTAGACGCCCAGGAAGGCCCCATGCCCCAGACCAAGTTCGTGCTGGGAATTGCCCTAGCTAACGAGCTCAAGCCAATAGTTATAATCAATAAAATTGATAAAAACGGCGCCCGCATAGCCGAAGTTGAAAACGAGTTGGCCGACTTATTCTTGGAGCTGGCCGTACATGAAGACCAGCTGCATTACCCGGTTTACTACGCCGTGGGCCGTACCGGCAAAGCCTGGGCTACTCCGCCCGCTGATTTTGAAGGACAAGGCGACCTGGAAGTAATTTTTGATGCCATCCGTGACCAAATACCGGCACCAAAAGTTGAAGCTGACAAGCCTTTCCAGATGCTGATATCGGCCCTGGCCTACGACAACTTTAAGGGCAAATACGTCATTGGCCGCATTAACCGCGGCACTGTTAAACCCGGCGACCAAGTGACCCTTTGCAAAATTGACGGCAGCCAAACTAAGGCCAGAGTAGACAATGTGTTAATAAGCCACGGCACCGGCAAAGCCGAAGTGCCGGCCGGGATTGCCGGCGACATTGTGCAGTTAACCGGCATTGCCGATGCCCAAATTGGCGAAACCGTAGCCGACGACGAACAGCCCGAGGCCCTGCCGGTAATGGAGGTAGAAGCCCCAACCCTAAAAATTTACTTGGGTCCCAACACTAGCCCATTTAAGGGTACGGAGGGCGAGTTTAGCACCAGCCGCCAAATTGGCGACCGCTTGAGCAAAGAACTGGAAACTAACGTGGGGCTAAGGGTAGTAGAAGACGGCATTGGTTTTAACGTTTCCGGCCGGGGCGAGCTGCACCTGTCGGTCCTGATTGAAGAGCTGCGCCGTGAGGGCTATGAGTTTGAAGTTGGCCGGCCGCAAGTTGTTACCCACGAGGAAAACGGCAAAACAGTGGAGCCACTAGAGGAACTTATTATTGAGGTGCCAGCTGAACATGTAGGCAGTGTGCAGCAGGAACTTGGTACCCGCCGGGCAACGCTGAAAGAGCAGTTTGCCAGCCCTAAAGGCGTAACAAAACTTATTTACGAGTTACCTACCCGGGCGCTACTGGGGCTGCGTAACATATTAGTTACCAACACTAAGGGCACGGTGATTATGAACAGCTTGATGATTGGCTATCAGCCGCTGGGTGCGCCGCTGCAGAAACTGCGTAACGGCGTATTAATATCTTATGAGCTCGGTACAACTATGGCCTACAGCCTGGAAACGGCTGAAGCCCGCGGCACAATTTTTGTAGGCCCAGCCGAAAAGGTTTACGCCGGGCAAATTATTGGCTTGAACCGCCGAAATGACGATATGGAAATCAATGTCTGCAAAGCCAAACACCTAACCAATATGCGAAGCTCAAGCTCTGATGGCACCGTGCAGCTAACTCCGCCAACAATTTTTAGTCTAGAGCAGTGCCTGGACTTTCTTGAAAATGACGAACTGCTGGAAGTTACGCCAAAATCACTAAGACTTCGCAAGCGCGAACTCGACCCCACCCGCCGCAAACGCCAATTAGGTTAAGCGCTTTGACCGAAGTATAATAGACCTAAAGGCAGGAGGCGAAAATGTCTAAAGATAAGGGCCGAAAAGAAGTTAAGAAGCCCAAAAAAGTTAAAATTCAGACGCCCTAACGGGCTTTATTCTAGATTTTTTAAGCCTTGAGCGATGTTCTTGGCGTCTTGCAAGGCTTTGGCGTTGGCTTGGTGGGCAGTTTGCAGCTGGGTTTTGTCACCCGTCAGGATGGTGTGGTCGCTGTCGTAGTCGCTCGGCTGCAGGTTGATTACCTTTTGTTCAATAGAAGCCGAAATAGCTTTGGAGTTAGCCACCTGAGTATTAAGATCGGAGAGTAAGGTGTTGAGAGATGAAACATCCTTGCCGGCAGTTTGAGCGGCAGAAATGCGGGCCTGAAGCTTGGTAGATAGGGTAGTTAACTTGTCTTCTACAATCAGTTGGTCATCAGCTGTGCGAATCAACATAACCTTAGGGACAATTAAGGCATACACGCGGTAGTCGCTAATTATACTTTTAGCGTCGGCGCTGGCAGCATCCAGTGTGGTTTCGCCGTCGAGCTTGGTCTTTAAGGTAGTCAGGTTACTAATTTCGGTACTAACCTGAGAAGTTAAGGCGCTCTTGTCGCTAGCCGACAATCTGGTGTCCGAGCTAATTCTGTCAGACAGTTTATTTAGCGAGCTCAGCCGGCGGTTAATTTCGGCGTCACCCTTGCTTTTAATATTCGCCAGACGTTGCTGCTGGTTCTGCTGGGCCTGCGCGGCTTTTGTGGCGGCTTCAGTTGAAGACGAGGTTTTAGCAGTTGCTTCGGCGCTTGCCACCATAGTGCCCATTGATATAATCAAACCGGCTGAAGCTATGGTGATGGCAATCTTTTTCATATAATTCTTAATCATTGTCTTACTCTCCTAGTTTGTAGGCACGCTTATTTGGCTTTGACTATCATTGACGGCGCCAGCAGCCGCGGTGGAGTCCTGGCTGGCTTGGTCTTGGCTGGAGTTTGCACTGTTTAAGTCACTGCTTAGGCTGGCGTCATCCGAACCTTTTGTAGTAATAGCCGCGTTGGCGGCAGCCGAACTGGCTTCTTTACTGGCCGGTGTTAGGCTTTGACTGGTGCTGGCGGCACTGTTTAGGTCCTTGTTGGCGTTGTTTCTGGCATGGTAAACATACCATCCGATAAAACTCACCATCCCAACAATAACTAAAACCAGTATTGTTTCTATGGGGCTGAATCCGTTCTCTTTAGTCCTTTGCATAGTAATCCTTGGGTTAGTGATAATGCTTAATCTACTACTCCTGATACAAATATTCAACTGTCCCAAGCTGTAATAAAGCTGAGAGAGTAACTTAATAATCAGGTAAAATTAAATTATTAAACAAAAGGAGACAGCTTATGAAAAAACCTAAGATGATTGCGCTAGTTCTATTGGGCTTAGTATTCATGGGATTGGTGGTTTATTATTGGATGACACAGGCGGGTTCGCTGCCAACCTGGTTTCCAGGCTACGAAGCCGGGTCAACCCATAAACACCTTAAACACGGCCTAGCGGCTGCAATTTTAGGCCTTGGTTGCTGGGTCTGGGCTTGGTTTTTAAGTGGTACAAAAACTAGCGCAGCGCCAGATAAGCAAGACTAGCCAGTCCGCCCGCTAAGCAGTAGACCCCAAAAGGCCTAAGGTTGTTGGTACGGAAGTATCTAACCAGAAACTTAACTGATAAGTAAGCAGTCAGGCCAGCACAAAGCGCCCCAACAAGAGCGGGACCGCGCAAGTTGGCAGCTGAGGAAGAAAAAAGTTCGGGAATTTTTAGCAGGGCTGCTGCGCCAATTACCGGCGTAGCCAGCAAAAAACTGAAGCGGGCAGCAGCTTCGTTATCGAGGCCGGCCAAGAGGCTGCCAGCCATAGACGAACCGGAGCGTGATATGCCGGGAAGCAAGGCCGCGGCTTGAGCTGAGCCCACAAAGACGGCCGATGGCCACCTGAGTTTGGCAATATGCTTGTCGCTCTG
>CAZVAN010000005.1:13321-40324 GCA_964625245.1 uncultured Candidatus Saccharibacteria bacterium
AAAAGGACTATAGCGGTTGCTAGATGGGTGGCTACTAGGAATGTTAGAAAAAAGGAGTCATTTTGGTGAATATTCCACCCTAGGAGTTTAGGGATAATGACGCTATGGCCGAGGCTGGATATTGGGAAAAGCTCCGTAGCTCCTTGAATTAAGCCTAAAATTATAGCTTGGATAAAACTTATCATTTTGCTTTCTTGCTACTCCTATAATGCCAAAGTACAGGAATGGCGGAAACAATAATGATAGCGAAGACTATTGGCAAAATGTATTTGTCGATACTGGGAACGCTTCTTCCGAGTGTGTAGCCTAAGACGGGCAGGCTGATACCCCAGAGGAGTCCGCCGAGGGCGTTGAAGGTAAAGAAGTGTCTGTAGTCCATCTTGCCAACACCAGCAACTATGGGTACGAAGGTACGCACAGCCGGTATGAAACGTGCTAGAACTAAAGCCCGACCGCCTTGCTCTTCAAAGAAAGCGTGGGCATCATTTATTCTTTTTTGAGAAAAAAGCTTGGAGTCTTTGCGGTTAAATAAGGTGGGTCCCGCCTTTTTACCGGTGTAATATCCAGCATTATTACCAAGGATGGCACCAATGACGGCTACGATAATGACGCCGACTACGTTCAAATAATGCTGGGAGGCTAGTAGGCCAGCTGCAAACAACAGGCTATCGCCGGGCAAGAAAAAGCCAATAACGATTCCGGATTCTAGGAAAATAGCGATTAATATTCCCAGATATCCAAAAGTTTTAACGAGGTGGGAAGGGTCAAGGAGGCTATGCATTCTTAACTATTATACGGCACAGGCTATTGTATCTGTTGGGGTATTGCTAAAAACGTAGAAAATTGTTATAATATGGCAAATGGCTGGCGAGAATCCTTTTGGAGATCATTCTTGGGAATCCCCGGGAGATGACGGTGGTGAAGGCTGGGCCCGAGACCCGGATACAGTAGACGATATTACAGAATCTTATGGGTATGGGCAGCCTAGTGCAGCCGAAGAAGAAGATATTCATAACAGCCCAATGCTCATAGAACAAATTGCCACCGAGGTTCGTGATGGGCTAACCGCCTATGGCTGGACTGGCGTTGAAGCAATTGATGGACAGAAACTTCTTGAAACGTGCCAAAGACTAGGCATAGCTCCCGAGTCTGACAGAGCTCTTGTGGCACTGGAAGATATTGGTTTTTCTATAGAAAAAGACAATTATGAGGCGCGCGTCATGGACGTGCCTCCTTCACTTGAAGAAATTGAGCGCCAAGGCGAAGCCATCGAGAGCATAGTGGATTTTCAGAATGAAGCTACAATGGCTGCTTACGCGTTTTTGCGCAGGGGGGTGAGCAGCGATCCGATAATTAACCTACCTTTCTTAAAAGCTGACCGTGACTTAATCTTGGCCGATTTGGAAAAAGCCAAACGGATTGAGCCGGAAACCGAAGGTGAAGTTAAACAAAAAATCGCCCAGATAGACGAAATGAACCAACAACTCAGGATTCTTGAAGAAGTACTAAGCGGTCTGTTGAGCATAGAAGAAGTAACCGAGAGACGAGAAAGAGCATTCCGTAGGATGCATTGGCTGGTAATCCAAGACTTTATGGCTGCACCCTTGCGGCAATTCCTTGAAGAGCACAAAAAAACTGGTACACCCCTAGACTTTGATTTATTGGCTGGTATTATAGCCGGCCGTTATATCGATCAAGCCACAGTAACCAAAATAGAGAAGATAGAAACCGAATCGTCCGACCAAGCTGATGCTGATGCGCCTCTAACCCAAGAGGCGGTAGAAGCCAAGGAAGATACTTTGCAGGAAGTCAACGACGTGGAAACGGCAATGGTGAGGACATACAAGCCGGGGCTTATCGATAAACTTCTGGAAAAACAGATTGCGGATATGGTGGACCAATCCGGCAAAAGCGAGAGCGAAATAAGAAGGGATGAAACCATGCTTCGTCGGCTGCAACAAGCCAAAGCTCTCTGTAAGGCAATTTTCCAAAATGATATTACCGATCGCATCTACACCGGCTCGCCAATAACGCCTCTGGAATATGAGATGTTGGAACTTGTTCGGCATAGACTGTATATCCACGGTGACGCAGAAGTATTGGATCAGTTTGTACCTTTTTTGCCGGGTAGCCGACTAAGAAAAATTAAAAATCAGGATTTGGACAATGTCTCCCTGTTTAAGTTTAGCGGACGGTCTAAGCAGGATGTAATTAACGAAATCGACGCTATTATTGTTGAGCACCCCGAGCTTAATAGTGACTACATTGCCAACCTTGTAGAAGGCTGCGAAATGGGCGTATTGCCACAATCAATGAAAGTGGACCTAGCAATAAACGCCATGAAGGTACTCGAGAAACTGTTTTTTAAAGAGAATCATTCTGTCAGACGGCTCATCAGCGCAAGCTAATAGGCTTGCAATAGATATTAGCTTGGGGTATAAAGGTATTCATGGTTCGGAATCGCAATTACTTTATTACATCCATTATGCTCGCTCGTCGAGCTAGTGCTGTAGTGTAAGTAATACATTTCGTTCCACCAACAAAGAAGCAAAAAATTACTCGGACTGCAGCACCAAAGCTGCAGTCCGTTTTTTGTTACCCCACCGCTAGGCTTGTATAGCAAGCACCGCGAAAGAGCCTAGCGGTGGGGTAGTAAGCTGCCACAATCGGCACCCCCAAGTACCAAATACACCGCTCAACTGCAGTCTGTAGTTGGGTAAACAATCAAACGAGGAAAGGAGCCCGAGACGTGCCCAAGGCTGCCAAAACCGACCCGCGGTTCGTGCGCTGTGCCGGGATGCTCGTGGACAAGAAGGACCACAAGAAGCTGCTTCGGCAGCTGAAGGCTCGCTACCCAAAGCGCGTCGTGGATCGTGAGCTCGGATCTGCACTCAAGAAGGTCCGCGCCCATCGTCAGAGCCTCGCCGCCTAGTCGTTCCAACATCAAGGAAAGGGATTCGCCGTGGATAGCCCGCAGGAACTCGCTGATGAAGTCGTTGTCCTGTACCGTGAGGGCAACATGGAGGCGTACTACGTCAAGCTCGACGAGCTGAAGTTCAGCTGCAACGAAGAGTGCGACTGGAAGCACTGCCTGCGCGAAGCCGGCATGCCGGCTGCAATGATGGAACGCTCCGCCGATCAACTGAAGTCCGGAGACGTGTGTGCCGCGCGCGACACGTTTGGGCGCGCGCAGCGCTTCTTCGGCAGTTGCGTTCAGCAACTCGACGGGCACTACAACCTGTCGCCTCAGCTGGAGCTGGCCTCCGCCGCCTGAATCTTCGCGAATCTTCTCGCATTCACGAAAGTTCAGCCATAGGCTTGCGGCCGACCGTGGGTACATCCGTACCTGCGGTCGGCCGCACTCGAGAGCTCTTTCCTCGTTCTCATTCTGATATTCTTATTACATGAACAAAGGTCTAATGTGGATTAGCATCACCGTCGGCGGCCTTATAGGCTCGTATATTCCAGTTCTGTTTGGTTCGGGTAGCCTGTCGGGTTGGAGTATTCTGGGCGGCGGTGTTGGAGGGCTGGCTGGGATATGGGCAGCTGTGAAGCTAAACGGCTATATATAGATTGACGGCATAAGCATCATTGGCCTACTCTGAAAGTGTGACGATACCCCAAACACCAAAACTTAACGCTAAACTTACCCAACTTCTTAAAAAGCCCTATGAACAGCTATTGCCGGCTGATGTAGTTGAAGCGCGTGATTATATCAAAAACTACTGGCCTACACTCGTTAGAGAAAATAAATCTGACGACGACAGTCTAATCGGCCAACCTCACCCGTACCTAGTACCGGCGCATGAGCCGGGCCACGAATTTGATTTTAACGAGCTGTATTACTGGGACAGTTACTTCATGTGCCAGGGTCTGCTGGACGAGGACCACAAAGAGCTGGTAATCGGCATATTGGAAGACTTACTAAGCACATTTGAACGCTTTAAAATTATCCCTAACGCCTCGAGAACGTATCTGATGGGCCGCAGTCAGCCGCCGCTTCTGACCAGCTTTATTCTGGACGTTTATAAAACTTACAAAATGGATAAAACCTGGCTGGCACGAGCTATTAGAATTGCTCAGGACGAGTACAAAACGGTGTGGATGGGCACACAAAAACCCAACGCCCGGCAAGTTTACGAGGGCCTGAGCCGCTACTATGACATTAACTACTTAAACGATCTTGCCGAAGCCGAAAGCGGCTGGGATCTTAACCCTCGCTTTGGCCGCAAAGCCCTAAATTTTTTACCAATTGACCTAAACAGTTTGCTCTACAAATATGAGCGCGATTTCGCCTACGCCGAACGGGTGCTTGGAGTCGAAGCCGCCGCTGTTATCTGGGAGCAGGCTGCCCACAAACGCAAGATGACCATGAACTCCCTTATGTGGAGCGAGCTGCGTGATTTTTATTACGACTATGACTTTACTAAAAAACGTCGGGGCAACGTTGATTCGCTGGCGGCCTATTTCACCATGTGGGCTGGCGTAGCCAGTGAGAAGCAAGCCGCTAAGCTGGTTAATAATTTGCGGCGGTTCGAGCAA
This sequence comes from uncultured Candidatus Saccharibacteria bacterium, assembly GCA_964625245.1. Taxonomy (GTDB): domain Bacteria; phylum Patescibacteriota; class Saccharimonadia; order Saccharimonadales; family UBA10212; genus CAZVAN01. Next base: position 17,864 of record CAZVAN010000005.1, read on the forward strand.
AGAGGCGGTCTGGCAACTACTGACCAGCAATTCGGCCAGTTGGTTCCCGGCGGTTTACCTACTCAATGGGCCTACCCTAACGGTTGGGCACCGCTGCATTTGATTGTAGTGCGTGGACTCCAAAAATATGGCTACCAAGAGGAAGCCAGAAAAATTGCCCTGAAATGGGTGTGCACCAATCTGAATTGGTTTAAAAAACACGGCGTATTTTTAGAAAAATATAACGTAGTACAGCCTGAAAAACCACCCATGAAAGGGCTATATCCGTCGCAGACCGGATTTGGCTGGACCAACGCAGTCTTTGAACTCTTCTGCGAAGAGTTTATCGACAAAAACTAGACTATAATAAACTTACAACCAGTAGGTTTGCAGGGTGTCTCACGCGACTCGGGGGCAATTAGCTCAGTTGGCTAGAGCGCAGCATTCACATTGCTGAAGTCACAGGTTCGAGTCCTGTATTGCCCACCACGTCACAGAATACTTCAGCCTTACTCAAAATTTGGCGAAATGAATCCGCCAAATTTAGTAAGGCCTGCGTAACTGTTCCTCTCAAATTCAAATAAATTTGAATTTGGGTAAAATGACTACAGGATATGAAAGATTTACCAACGCCACCAGCCGAGGCCATAATTTTTGAAGACGATAAACTTTATGTTTGTTTGGCCTCGTTCCCGCTGACCCGCGGCCACAGCGTGGTTGTTTGGAAAAAGAAGGTAAAAGACCTAAACCTGTTAGAACGTGAAGACTACGAACACCTGATGGACATCGTTGAACTAGCCCGCAAAGCAATTATGAAAACGCTGCTGCTAGAGAAAGTCTATTTACTCTATCTTGATGAAACCAAACACGTACACTGGCATCTGGTGCCGCGATACAAGGAGCAGGGGATTACAGTTTTGAACCATAACGCCGAGGAGTTGGAAGATTTTCACCTGGCCGGAAAAATCAAAAAGAACTGGAAGTAGTATGGCTGAACCCAAATTTATACCCAAAGACGGACAGGTGGACTATACGAATATCCGCTATGCGCCGGTGGTTAATACTGTAGTAACCAAGGACGGTAAAGTTCTACTAGTCCAGAGGAGTCAGGAACTAAGGCTTTATCCCGGCTTTTGGAACGGCATCTCCGGATTCCTAGATGATAAGCAGAGCATTGAAGAAAAAGTAGGCGAGGAACTTAGGGATGAGCTAGGGATAGAACAGGCCAACATACTCAAGCTAGACAGAGGGCATCCATTCATTCAAGAGGCTCCCGAATACGATAAGACGTGGTTGGTCGTGCCAGTGTTAGTAGAAATTAATACCGATATGGTTGGAATTGACTGGGAGGCAAGCCAAGCTAAGTGGTTTGAGCCAAGTGAACTTAAAAAACTGAACTTACTTCCTGGGTTTGAGACAGTAATAGCACAACTTCTAGACATATAAACGACTCGGAAGTTCCCTGTTCAACTCGTACTAGGCTACAATATAAGTTGATGAGTAAGTTCTATATCACAACCTCGATTCCCTATGTCAACGCCGAACCGCACGTTGGTTTTGCTATGGAACTGGTCCAGGCCGATGTTCTGGCACGCTATGCTCGCCAGCAAAAAGTGCCAACCCTTTTTACGACTGGCACCGATGAGCACGGCGGAAAAATTGCCGAAAAAGCAGCCGAGGCAAAGCAGACTCCACTGCAGTTCGCCAACCAGCTAAGCGACAGCTTCAGGCAGGTATTGCCGCTGCTGAATATTAGCAATGATCGTTTTATCCGTACTACCGATAAAGACCACGAACAGCGGGCTCAGCAGATTTGGAAGAACCTAGCCAAATATATTTATAAAGGCAGCTACGTTGGCTGGTATTGTACCGGTGACGAGGCCTATTTTTCGGAGCAGGTGGTTAAAGAGAATAAAGGCATCTGTCCGGTTCACAACCGGCCTTATGAGAAACTTGAAGAAGAGAATTACTTCTTTAAACTTAGCGCCTTCACCGATCAGGTTAAAAAAAGCATAGACAGTGATGAGTTCCGGGTAGTCCCTGAAATCCGAAAAAACGAAATCATGAGCGTTATTAACGAAGGCCTGGAAGATATCAGCATCAGTCGCCCCAAAGAGAAAATTAGCTGGGGCATACCAGTCCCGGGTGATACTACACAAGTAATGTATGTCTGGTTCGAGGCGCTGATGAACTACATCACGGTCCTCGGCTACCCTGACAGCGCTGATTTTAAAAATTTCTGGCCGGCAGATGTCCAAATTGTTGGCAAAGACATTCTGCGCTTCCACGCCGCAATCTGGCCGGGCATGCTGCTTGGGCTGGGTCTGCCACTGCCAAAACTTTTGTACGTACACGGCTTTATTACGGTGGACGACAAGAAGATGAGTAAAACTCTGGGCAATGTTGTGGCACCGAAAGACATAGTTAGCAAATATGGCGCCGATGCCTTCCGCTACTTTTTCCTTCGACATATACCAAGCCACGGTGATGGAGACTTTAACTGGGAGCGCATGGAAGCGGCTTATAACTCTGAGTTGGCTGACCAACTAGGCAATGCCGTATCTCGTACGGCCGCCATGATCCAGCAATATCAACAGGGAATAATTGGTGATATTCCGGAACCCGGCCATGACATTGGTCCGTATGAACAGGCCATGGGAGACTGCCGATTTGATGTGGCACTTGCCGAAGTCTGGGAGCAGGTAAAAGGCCTCAATCAATACATTGAGGAACAAAAGCCATGGGAGATTGTCAAAACCGGTGATCAGGATTTCCTGCGGGAAACACTGGCTTATATGTGCGGCTCGCTGCTTGGAATTGCCAACCTTCTAACGCCGTTTATGCCCGAAACTGCCGAGAAGATAAAGGGCGTCTTTGCCAGCGGTATACTAAAGCCTTTGCCGGGCTCACTTTTTCCCAAAGACGAAAAGCCAAAAAGCCAAAAGTAGTCGGCCATGGAGTATATAGACACTCATTGCCACCCGCATTTTGACGATTTTTTACCCGACCCGGAAAAAATACTAGCTGACGCCGCAGAGGCTGGGGTCGGTCGGATGATTGCCGTTGGTACGACTCTGGCCGACAGCCAAAAGGCCATAGACTTTGCCGGAGCCCATAAGAATGTATGGGCCAGCGCTGGTGTTCATCCGCACGACGCAGCAGCCTTCTTGGCTGATGCCACCAGTCCCGAGAAGCTAAAACAATTACTTAACAAGTCAAGTACTCACACCCCAAAAAATAAATTTTCCGGGGGCCCCATTGTAGCCATCGGCGAAATTGGCCTGGATTTTTATAAAAATTATTCGCCAAAGCAGGATCAGATTGATTGCTTGAAGCGACAAATTGAAATTGGCCTGCCGCTGGGCTTGCCGTTCATTTTTCATATTCGAGACGCCTGGGATGACTTTTGGCCACTGTTTGATAGCTACTCGGGCATTAAGGGCGTAATTCACAGCTTTAGTAGCAACGAGCAACAGCTGGAAAATGCCCTGACTCGTGATTTATATATAGGCCTAAATGGCATCATGACTTTTACTAAAGACGGGTCACAGCTAGAAGCAGCCAAGGAAGCTCCATTGAATAAAATGCTACTGGAAACCGACGCGCCGTTTCTAACGCCAAAACCATTCCGCGGCCAAACCTGCGAGCCTAAGCACATAGTTACGGTAGCCGAGTTTTTGGCTGAACTGAGGGGCGAGGAGCTAGAAGAACTAGCCACGGCGACAACCACCAATGCCGTTGAGCTTTTCGGACTGGACCAGCATGAATAAAATCTATTTGGACTACGCCGCGGCTACCCCCCTAGACGCTCGGGTGCTGAAGGCCATGGAGCCATATTTTTTTGAGAATTTCTATAACCCATCGGCAACGTATCTGGTGGCTCGCGGGGTGCGCAAGGATCTGGAGCAGGCCAGGGGCAAGGTTGCACAATGCCTGGGCGCGCAGCCGGCCGAAATCATTTTTACGTCCGGTGCTACTGAAGCTAACAATTTAGCAATTCGAGGTGTAGCCGAGGCCTATCCCGATAAGGAGATACTAATTAGCGCCATTGAACATGAATCAATACTGGCTCCCGCTGCTTACGCTAAAGCTAAAGTTATCCCGGTTGATGAGCACGGCATACTGAAGCTGGATTGGCTGGCAAAAAATATTTCGAGTAGGACCGTTTTGGTTAGCATCATGCTGGTCAATAACGAGCTTGGCACGGTTCAGCCGCTACGGGCAGCTTCTGAGCTTATAGCCGAGGAGCGAAAAACCAGAAGCGGCAGCGGCAATAAAACTCCAATTTATCTGCACACCGACGCTGCTCAAGCCGCCAATTTTCTTGATTTGCATGTATCACGGCTGAACGTGGATTTAATGAGTATCAACGGCGGAAAAATCTACGGACCCAAACAAAGTGGTCTGCTTTACAAACGTGTGGAGGTTGAGTTGGCACCTCAAATTCTGGGTGGTGGCCAAGAGTTTGGATTTAGATCCGGAACCGAAAACGTACCCGGCGTCATCGGCCTGGCCGAAGCTTTGCAAATCGCCCAAAACGAGCGAATAAGCGAGTCTGACAGAACTCGAAAATTGTTGCAAAAACTGGAGTCGGGAATATCCGGCATATACAAGATTGCGCTCATTAATGGCTCAAATAAGCACCGGGCACCGCACATTTTAAGTGTGACATTTGATAGCCTAGATAACGAACGCCTAATGATAGAGCTTGATGAGAGAGGGATTGCCGTAGCTGTTGGCAGTGCTTGCAGCGCCAGTAACGATGAGCCATCGCACGTTTTAGCGGCCATTGGACTGAGCATTGAGCAAAGCCGCTCAACCTTGCGCTTTAGTCTAGGCCGGCAAACTACTGAAGCCGACATCGCAACAACACTCAAAGTCCTTGGCGATTTACTTAGTGCCTAACAGTAGTGCTTTAAAAGCAAAAGCAGTATAATAACCCCTAAGATGAAAAATAGAGGTGCCAGATTGTTCACTCCGGCCTCGGCCAGAATTTGGGTTTGGCTGATAGCACTCGTGGCGATTGTAACCTTTGGACTTGCCACACCAGCCCACGCTGATAATGTAGTCCAAGGCTTTCAGTCTAAGGGGAATCTAACCCCAGGCTGGGTGGTTGCCCTAGATAAGACCAACGCGGAGATTGTCGAAGCCGCACCAGCCAGCGACTCTACCCAAATTTACGGTGTAGTAGTAGACCCCAGCGATGCGCCGTTGACGCTAAATCGTGGGTTGGGCGACCAAGTGTTTGTGGCCACCAGCGGCAACTACCCAGTGCTGGTCAGCACCGAACACGGAGCTATTAAACTTGGAGACTACCTGTCTATTTCATCTACCGATGGTATTGCTTCAATTGCCACCACAGACAAGAAAACTATTCTTGGCCAGGCCACGGCCGGATTTGACGGCAAGAAGGATGTTATTACTACAGCTGGCGGTGCCTCAATTGGCAAAATTGTGGTAAATATCAGCCCAAGAAAGAATCCTTTAGTAAAAAATGACGTGGTTATACCAGGTTTTTTGCGGAAAGTCGGAGAATCTATAGCCGGTAAGCCGGTTTCAGCTCTAAAAATATACCTAGCCCTGGCCTTTATACTAGCCGCGGCGGTATTGGCTATGACCTTGCTCTACGCCGGGGTTAGGGGCGGCATGATTGCCATGGGCCGCAACCCCCTAAACCGCGGGCATATTATGAATAGCATGTTTAAGGTGATAACCGCCGCCGCTATGGTTTTCATTATCGGTCTTTTTGGAGTATATTTACTACTGAGAATATAAGGATAAAAAGTACCAAAAAATGAACACAGGTGGGCTAGTTTTAATAATAGGATCGTTGCTTAGTACGGCGGCGGCCTTTATCTGGCTAATATGGCGGCTGGATGGGCGGGCTCCTGCTAAGGCCAAAACCTTGGACGGCCAGATAGAAAAGGTGGCCACCGAAGATGTTGAGCACATTTTCAATAATGAGTTCCGTGAGGAACTGCGTAACCGTGGCCGGTTACACTTTGAGAAAATTATCGGTGAGAATGCCATGTTTCTGCAGCAGGATTTGCGAGAAACCACTTCCCAACTTAATGACTATATGCGTACCGAGCTGACTCGCACCCTTCAAGATGAGTTTAAAAAATACGAGCAGTCAATATCCGACGCCAAACAGATAGCTCTAGGCTCGATTGAAAAGACCATCACCACCATTGAACAGCAGCGAACCTTCATGGAGCAGCAGTTGCAGTCCCAGGCGCAGGCCAACAAGGAACATATGATAAAGCAGTTTGAGCAGGATATGGCCACAATCGTTAACCACTATGTAGTCAAAGCTATTGGCGATCAAATAGACCTGTCCGACCAGTTGGAATATATCTTGGGGCAGCTGGAGGCCAACAAGGCCGCCATAATTGAGGATGTCCGCAATGGAACTGCTTAAACTTAAATTGCCGCTGGGAGTAGTTGACCAAGGCGATGTTATGCGGTTGGCGCGTGAGCTAGGGGCGCTTGACGATTTTTTCGTCGGGGCTGCCGTCCGTAAAGCCGGATCACCGCAACAACCGCCAAAAACTACCCGTCTGCTTGGTCAATTGGCTGAAGCCAACGGAGCTAACCTACTGGAAAAAAGCGACAGGGCGGTTTTGAAGCTCGGACTTGAGAACCTAATTGAAAATGCACCGGTAGTGCATATGAGTTTTGCCAGTGAGCCGTCACCAAAATCGGTCGAGCCTATCCTGGATTGGTTCCGCAGACAGGTCCATCCACAGACACTGCTGCAAGTTGGATTGGCGCCGTCAATCGCCGCTGGCTGTGTACTTAGAACGCCCAATAAATTCTTCGATTTGAGTATCCGGGTTCACCTGCAAAAACAGGCTCACTTTCTTAACGAACTAATCTCTGGAGTGGTTGATGGACGCTAATGCCCAAAAACACTTCAAAAGTTTTGTAGACGCTGGCAATCCTGTCGGCGAAGTTATCGCGGTTGATAGTTTCCGAGTTCAGGTCAAAGGCATGCAGCCGGTTAATACCCACTCCCTGGTAGTTTTTGAAGATGGCAGTAAAGGCTTTGTGCACCACATTTTAGAAGACCGCGTAGTGGTGCTGCATCTGGGCAATGTTACTTTGAAGGCCGGCATGTTGGTGGTGGTTCAGAGTGATAAGCTACTGGCTAAAGTCGGTAAAGATTTTATTGGACGGGTAGTATCGGTAACCGGTGAGCCGCTAGACGGCAAAGGTGCTATTGCGGCCGATGCCAGCTGGCCAATTTTTAACGGCGCCCCGCCAATTTACCAACGCGAACTACTGACCACCCAGCTGGAAACCGGCATCACGCTTATAGACGCCCTTTTTCCGATTGTCCGCGGCCAGCGTCTGGCGCTACTGGGCGACAGTAAGTCCGGCAAGTCGACTGTTGCCTCGCAGATTGCCATCAACCAGCGAAACACCGACCAAATAGCCGTTTACGTTCTGATTTCCAAGCGCCGCAGCGATGTTGAGGCGCTTATCGCCCGGCTGGTTAACAATAAAGCCATGGAAAAAACCATCGTCATTGTCTCGACCATTTTTGAGTCACTGGTTATGAGCTATCTGGCGCCTTACGTCGGTTGCGCTATGGCCGAGTACCTCTGGCAAAAAGAAGATACTGACACTATTATTCTCTATGACGACCTGACTACCCACGCTCATGCCTACCGCGAAATCGCTCTACTGTCTGGTTCTAGCCCCGGCCGCGATAGCTATCCCGGCGACATGTTCCATGCCCACTCAAGTTTGCTGGAGCGGGCCGGGCGACTAGCCAGCAATAAAAAGCATCTAACCTCGGTACCGGTAGTTATGGCCGATGGCGGCGACATAACCAGCTACCTGCCAACCAACATTATGTCGATTACTGACGGTCAGTGGATTCTTGACATGGATGTTTTCCGCGAGGGTCTGCGCCCGGCTATTAATATCGGCCTGTCGGTTACCCGTGTCGGTACGGTTGGCCACTCTGATCGTCAAAAAGATCAAAACAAACGGACCGTCCAGGCCTTATCGGCCTATGAAGAGGCTAAGGAATTCGCCCAATTCGGTTCGGAAATGGCCCTAAACAGCCAGGGCTCCATCATTTTAGGCAACCGCATTCGCGAAGCATTTACCCAGATACCAGGCGAAACCTATAGCTTAATAGAGGAACAGCTACTGCTTGGAATTGTTTTGGATTCCGACCCTAACCAGTCGCTTGATATCACTAAACTCAAAGAAACCATTAAACAAAACTCAGCCCAAATTAAAGCTGACACCGACTTTGACAAAGTTTTTGGCCAGCTAAAAACTCAGTTTTTGCCGGCGCCCAAGCCAGCCGCGCCGGCTCCAGTGGCCACTCCAAGTCTACCCACTGATGTCCCTGTAGCGCCGCAGCCCAAGCCAGCCGCGCCGGCTCCAGCCGCTCCCGCGGCTACCAAGGAGGCCGCCAAGTGAGGTCGCTAGTTGAAATCGGCCGGGAACGTGACTCCATGGCTACCATGGGTAAGTTAACTAGCGCCTTTGAAGGCATTGCCAGCATGCGTATCGCCCAAATTAAGGATCAGGTTCTGCAGAGCCAGTCCTTTTTCGGCGAGCTGTGGCGTATCTATAGCCAGATAAACGTCAACACCCTGTTTAACTTTGGACGCCATGACGCCGACTTTATTCCAATTCAAAAAGAGTTGCTGATTCTGATAACTAGCGAGGGCAGTTTTAGTGGTGACATCGACCAGCGGCTAATCAAAGAAGCTCTTACGTCCTATAGCCCGGAGAAAAACGACATCGTAGTCATTGGTCACCACGGCGCCGTTCAGTTAGCACAAAACAATATAGCCTATCTGCGCAGTTTCAAAACTCCTCAAAAAGACATCAACATCAACGTTACGCCGCTCACGGCCATTGCTCAGAAATACACCTCCAGCAGAGTTTTCTATCAAAATTACATCTCGCTTACCGAACAGCGCATCAAAAGTATTCAACTGGGCACAGCCGTTACCAGCCGGGGCCGGCAAGTAGCCGCCGGTCCGGACACTATCACCGAAAAGAATTATATTTTTGAACCGAGCAGCTACGATGTTGTCAATCACCTGGAGCGCTCGATGATGCAAATTATGCTATCCGAGCTGATTCTGGAATCCAAATTGGCTCAGTATGCCAGCCGTTTCAAGGCTATGACAGCCGCTGAGAGTAAGGCCTCTGAGCGTTTACTGGAACTGGTGCTGTATTTTAACCGCGAAAAACGGCACATCAAAGACGAACGGCTAAAAGAAATAATGAACGGGCTGAGGAACTCCAGATGAACCCAGGCGCTATAACCGAGGTAAGGGACTTAATTGTCAGAGTTCAGTTTGACGAGGATCAGCCGGAAATTGGTGAGATACTCCACGCCCAGAGTCCCAACAAAGGGTTGCTATTGGTTAGCAGTCTGGCGTCCGGCAATATGGCCGTTTGTCTAAACGTCCTGGAAGATCGAAGTTTGCAAAAAAATATGGCCGTCAAACGGTCCGGTAAGGGCCTGGAAGTTCCAGTCGGCGAGATAACCATTGGGCGTATTTTTGATGCCTTGGGCCGGCCTTTGGACGGCAAGCCGTTTCAGGATTCCAAGGATGTACCTAAGCGTAATATCTTCAAAACTCCTCTTTCTACAATGAGCTTTAAGACTAGTGCTCCAGATATTTTGGAGACCGGCATCAAAGTTATAGACTTTTTCGCGCCGCTGCTAAAGGGGCGCAAAATGGGAATTATCGGTGGTGCCGGTGTTGGTAAAACCGTGCTGACCATGGAGCTTATCCATAACATAGCCAAGTCCGGGCAGGGCCTATCATTCTTTACTGGTATCGGTGAGCGTATCCGTGAAGGGCACGAACTTTATGACACGCTTAAAAAGGGCAATCTGCTGGGCAGCACTTGTATGGTTTTTGGCCAAATGGACCAAAACCCCGTACCCCGTGTTTTGGTGGCTCTAGCGTCAGTTACTAACGCTGAATATTTTCGTGATGAAAAGAAAAAAGACATCCTGTTCTTTGCCGATAACATGTACCGCTATATTCAGGCCCGCAACGAGCTTTCCACGCTGCTAGAACAAGTGCCAAGTGAAGGCGGCTATGAGCCAACAATCTTTTCTGATGTTAAAGTTTTGCAGGACCGTCTGAGCAGCAATGAAAACGGCTCCATCACCTCTATCCAGACCATTTACGTGCCGGCAGACGACCTCAGTGACCCGGCGGTGCTAATGATTCAGCACGAGCTGGACGGTACCATTGTGCTGTCCCGCAAAGTGGCCGAACAGGGTATCCGCCCGGCGGTTGACCTTATCCGCACCACTTCAAGCCTGCTTAGCACCGAGCTGGTGGGCGAGCGCCACTATAAACTCTCAGCTGAAGTTCAAAAACTACTGCAAAAATACGAATCACTAAGAAGCATAATTGCCATTATTGGTGAGAACGAACTAAGCCCGGCCGACCGCACCGACTTTAGAAAAGCCAAAGAGCTAATTCAATATTTCAACCAGGATATGTTTGTAACCGAGAAAATTATGAATAAAAAAGGCCAATACTTCACACGTGACGAAACGCTGAACGGGATTGAGCAAATACTGGCGAAGACAAATCTATGAATACTGCTCCTGCCACCGCTGCACCAAGCATGCAAATCAAAGTCTGGGCGCCGTTTAGGGTCTATTATGACGGGGTAGCGAGCAGTGTTTCAGCCAAAAATACTACTGGCGAATTTGATGTTTTGCCGCACCACAAAAACTTCATTACGCTGCTGAGTCCCTGCAATATCACCGTCCGGCTAGACAGTAAGCCGGATTTTGTTCTGCCTATTACACGTGGCATCATGCACGTCAAAGCCGACAAAACCATCGTCTTCTTGGATGTCTAATCCTTGAGGACAAACCTAACGGTTTTTCCTCAACGCTGCTTTCGGAATAAATCCGAATCCGCTCGACGAGCGGACCGCGGCTACTCTTTTTCCCTTCGCGATCGAGCTTTACTGTATGACCATGACCGATAAAACATTGTAGCTAGAGCTGTAAAAAATAGGGCGCAAATGAGTAAAATAAGATCTTTTGTGTCAAAAAATATTGCCGGTCGTCTGGTGAGTATCGGCGTACACGCCTCCGTTGTATTCTGAAACATAGAAGGCAACCCAGAGGGTTGTGGCCAAGATGCCGGATATCCATACAGTCAACGCGTTCTTTTTCATAAATCTAGTCCATGACGATGTAATCAAAACTGAAGCTGGCACCGGCCGGGGGCGGGTTGGTACAGCCGATAGAGAATCCCGATACGTCGCGGTTAACATAGTAGTTTACACTGGCTGCGGCGGAGCCAATAGGTGTTACAACTACATGTGGTGTAGTGCCAAATTTTTGGGCGAAGTTTACCGTTACAAACAGTCCGGCCGCCGGGCTGTTACCGGTATTTATTACCACCGTACCGGCGGTATCAGTGCCACTGGCTGAAACCGTACCGCCGCTGCCCAAGGCTGTGCCGGCCACCCGGTTTATGGACGTGCCGCTGGTTACTATGTGGCGGACAATGTTTAAATCGCCGGTAAGTTGAAGGCTGGTAACTGACAAAGATGAAACCGCCAAACTACCAAAACTGGCACTGCCGGTCACTGTTAGGTCCTTGGAAACGCTCAAGGCTCCCTGCAGAGCGGTATTGCCATTGACTCCCAGCGTGCCATTAATCTGTAACCCACCAAATGTGCCGCTGCCACTGACATTGATTGTCTGCAAACTTAGCGGTCCGCCGACCTTCAGCGCCCCAGCTACGCTCAGGTCACTGCGCACCAGCACCTGGCCTTCAAAAACGGCGTTACTTTGAACGTCTAGGGTCTGTTTAGTGTCGCCGACCACCGTTGTATTACCTTTAAGAGCCGCCACCTCCTGGCTGGTTAAGCTTGTCACTTTTGGACTCTTGGCGGTCTTGTTGCTGGATTTAACAGCAAAAATTACGCCGCCAACGGCCGCCAAAACAATTAAAACGAAGAAGATGTAGTAGACATTAAATGAGTTACGCAAGCCTCCCTTACTGTCTGCGGGAACTTCTTTTGGCTCGCCAACTCCGCTGGAGGCTTCTTGCGAAGCCGACTTTTCGGTACTAGCTTCTGGTGTGTCCAGGCTTTCGTCTTCCACTGGAGCACCACCGGCTTTTGGTGGAGCGGCTGGCGCTGTAGCGGCTGGTTTTTTGTCTTCGGCCATTTTTATAAGTTAATCCTTAAGCTTAATGATATAGGTTTATTGCGCTTTATTGAAGATTAGGCCAAAATATCAGTTGCCATGCGCGCTAAAACAAAAACATTTTTAGGAATATTATTGCTGGTCTTGTTTTTCCCGTTTAGTATTGTCGCCGCCCAATACAACTCCACCAACTACAAGGTTAATGAGACATTTTTTGGCACCGGCGGTGACCTTGATAACTCTAGCGCCCACTACACGGCCAAAACAACCACCGGCGAACTGGCTGTAGGCAATATTAGCAGCCCCAATTTCCAAGCTTTTGCCGGTTTTAACACCACCAATCGAATTGTGCTAGAACTTAACGTAGTCGGTGGCGTTTTTGATCTGGGTGTACTGGATATTACTCAGGCCCACGCTGCTAGTACCACCTTCACAGTTCGAAATTATCTATCCAACGGCTACACCGTGCAGGTGGTGGGTGCAACCCCAACTAATAGCGGCCACGCCTTGGCCAATATGGGCAGCGCCGGGCCGTCATCGCCCGGAACGGAGCAGTTTGGCATCAACTTGGCATCCAACAATCTTTCTGGAGTTGGTCCTTTTGGAGCCGTTCCGGCGCAACTGCCGGACTCAACCTTCGGCTTTGGCGTAGCCGACTCGCCCTACAACGTAAGTAACTCATTCAAGTACGTAGACGGTGATACCATAGCCCACAGTACCAAAAGCACCGGTATAACCCAGTACACATTATCAATGATGGCTAACGTCAGCCGGCGGACAGCCGGCGGTGCCTACGCCACCTCCTTATATGTCCGGGTGGTACCAACATTTTAAAACTGTGGATAAGTTGTTAAATATGCTTGTGGCTAGCAATACACTATGCTAAATTTAACGGTATAGAACTCCCTAAAACAAAAAATGAGGAGCGAAGATAATTTGAAACGAATCAGGACTATGCCTAAGCGACTGTCCGCACTTCTTGCAGCAACCATACTGCTTTTTTGGATTGCCTATCCGGTTGTTTCATATAATTCCGTCCATGCTGCGCAGTTATCAAGCCGCAAATTACTGCTGAGTTCTTCGGCCATCGGCACTGTTTCTACGGACGTTGGCGGCGTTGCGGTTCCGCCCGGCAACGGCGGCAACGGTCAAAAAGCTAAACATACCGTTACTTTCACGCTAACTACAAATAGTAGCAATGACGGCTCAATCTTAATTATGTATTGCGACGATCCTATACCCCAAGCTACCTGTAACACACCAACCGGCATGACAGCCGCAAACGTAGCGGCGGTAACGGTTACCGGCGGCTTGGTTACCACTCACCCCTATGCCATTGACCTTGGTACCACTAACGCTACTATCAATACTGCCATAGGCACCCTGGGCGTTTGTAACGGTGCTAGCACTACCCGAACTAACTGCGTAGCCCTAAAGCGCAGTACGGCTGATACTGAAGGCGCGGGTCCGACAACTGCTACCATCGCTTACGGTGGCGGTTCAAGCGACTATATTACCAACCCAACTGTCGACAACTATTCGTTCTTCGCCCGTATTTACGTCTTCACAGATACCGCCTGGACCAAGGCTAACCTGCTAGACAACGGCTCCGTGGCCGCCTCTACCGCTCAGCAAATTGATATAACCGCCAAAGTTAAGGAAGTTCTAAACTTCTCCGTGGCTGACGTAACCGGTCTGGTTGCGCCTGGCTTAACCTGTACGCCACTTACGGCCGGTACTAATGGCGCTGTAGCCCTTGGTGATGTTAACGGCGTGCTTAGCTTCACTACAGCCTATGACGTCCATAGTTACTTCAGAATCAGCACTAACGCCAATGGCGGAACCACGGTTTATTACTCCGGTGATACGCTTAAAAACGGAGCCAACTCTATTACAGCTACCGGTACAACAGCTGTAATCAGCCATTATGGCACTAAGCAGTTTGGCATAGGTATTGATAGCGGTGACACCCAAGGCGGTAACGGCTATAGCTTTACCGATTTAACGTCCGCTGCCCAGTATGCTAACGGAGCAGGAACAATTAACGCCGCTCCGTTTACTAGCAACACCGCGCTCTTTGCCTTTGATACCGCCAGTACCACCGCGCCGGTAATAATTGCCAGTGCCGCCGGGCCAGTTACCTGCGATACCGGCTCGGTCCGCTACCTTGGTAACATCAGCGTCAACACGCCTGCTGGTATCTACACCACAACCATTACCTACATCGCTCTTGGCGTTTACTAAACGCGGGCTACCACTCGCTAGCTCAAAAAGTGTAAACTGAAAGCTAAAGCACCTATTATGGTTTGGCTAAAAATAAAAAGAATCAGCTTAAGTCTCGTACTAATCCTACCCAGCTTGCTGCTTATTAATATACCTTCCGCATCGGCCAAGACAACTTTGCAGCAGCGTAGCTTGTTTATAGCCACTAGCCGGGGCGGAGCACTGACTACTCATACCTTTTCTTTCACTTTCCCAATAGACGTTAATGTTGGCTCTATTAATTTCCAATACTGTGATGACCCCATTGACGTAATTGCCTGCATTAACCCTCCAGGTTCAGATGTCACAGATGCCACGTTAACTAGCCAAAGCGGTGAAACTGGCTTCACGATTTCTTCTACTGGCACCAATCAAATATCTCTGAGCCGAACACCATCAGTTACCAGTCCGCAGGTTAATACCTATGTTTTTGATAATGTTACTAACCCGTCAAACGTTGGCCCGTTCTTTGTCCGTATCAGCGCCTTTGCCAGCAGTGACGGCAGCGGGTCGGCAGTATCTTTCAGCTCGGTAGCCGGAGCCATTACGATAGGCGTCAATATCAGTAGTGAAGTGCCTGACATACTATATTTCTGTACGGCCGTGACCTTGCCTACTACTGACTGCACCGACGCCATTGGCTACTTTATCGACCTAGGCACTCTGTCGCCCGGTACCACCCGTTTTGGCACCTCTCAGTTTTTGGTGGGTACCAACGCTGCCAACGGCTATAATGTGACGGCTAACGGCCCAACAATGACCTCAGGAACGGATATAATTAACCAGTTACCCGGTCCAACTGCCAGCATCCACGGCTCGCCACAGTTTGGTATGAACTTGCGGGCCAACCTGTCACCACTGCTCGGCGCCGACCCTACGCCCGGCACCGGCTCGCCATCGCCAAATTACAACATTCCTAACCGTTATACTTATAATGATGGTGATATTGTGGCCAGCGATCCCGGACGCTCTCTTATTGAGCTTTACACCGTCAGCTATATTGTTAATATTAAAGCTAGTCAACCTGCCGGTGTTTACAACACCACAATCACTTATGTTTGCACAGCAGGATTTTGAGCTTGAGCACTGATTATGTTACGATTGCTAAGAAGTCAAACCAAAGTGAGTAACCAATTAAAATGAAGAAACTTTCCTTAAGATTTTCTGCCGGGGTATTAGTCCTGGTGGTTGCTCTACTAGGCGTCAGGCTCAGCACCTCAGCTCAGTCAAATGGACTAAGCATTGTTCCGAAGCTGAGTTTTACAATGCAGGCCGGCACCCAGGCCAGCAACAGCCTATATATCAACAACCTGAGCCGGACAGAACCACTTAATATCCATATCCAGGTAGTTGATTTTGAGGCCTCCGGCCAGTCCGGCGCCGCCAAGTTATTACAGGCGTCTGATCAACCGCAAACTTCCTGGTCACTAAAACCCTACCTATCCTTGCCGGATAACGTGACCGTGCCAGCCGGTCAGTCAAAGTCCATACCGTTTACCATTAAATTGCCAGCCAGCATTGGCGCCGGTAGTTACTATAGCGCTGTAGAATACATTGCCGGTAGCGGCAGCACTCAACAGCAGGTCAATATTGCCGCCAGCTCGGCCACTCTTCTATTTATAAATGTTCCCGGCCAGGTAAACGAGCTTATGACAATGGAAAACTTCGGTTTTGCTAAAAGCGAGGGTGCCAATAGCTCGTCTGTCTTCCAGAAATCCCCAAGCTTTTTTGCCTACACTATTAAAAATAGCGGTAATGTGGCTGAAGAACCGGCCGGCAGCATGGTTATTAAGAATATTTTTGGACATACGGTCGCTAATGTCAGCAATGCTAACCCAAGAGGCCAGCTGGCGCTTATCGGCCAGACCCGTCGTTTTGAGGGCTGTAACCCTAAAACCACTGACCCGGGCGAGCTTGGCAAGCTCAGCAATTGTACGCCGTTTAAGCTGGGCCCCGGCTTCTATACGGCGACTTTGGTTATTTATTACGCCCAAAACGGCCAGCAAAGCCATCAGATTGGTGCCACCAGCCATTTCTGGGTTATGCCACTGTACTTTGTGATTATCTTCCTGCTTGTCCTGGCGCTAATCATTTACGCTATCTACCGTCTCTATCACAAAACATCCCGTCGCCACCACCATCACCGCTAAATTAAAACTAGCGGCTTGCTAGTCCGTCCCTGTTTGTAATATGGTTATGGTATGCGCAGTTTAAAGTACGGCCTGGGTGTGGTGTTGTTTGTCTTGGTGCTACTACTTGGCAAGCAAGCTGCCCTGGCGGCTCCACCACCCGTAAATCCTCAAAGCGGGTCGGTTGGTCTGGAGGGCCAGGTGCCCGGCAGCCCGCCAACCACCGGTGCTACCATCACCGTACCAGGCAATGGCCAGAACTTCACTACAACGCCCATAACTGTGGCTGGTATCTGTCCCAAGGGTCTGTTGGTTGAGATATTTAAAAATAACGTCTTTGGCGGTTCGGTAGACTGCGTAAACGGCAGTTTTAGTCTTCAGGTAGACCTGTTTGACGGCCGTGATGACTTGGTGGCCCGTGTTTATGATTCACTTAACCAGTCGGGTCCGGACTCGGCAACGGTTAGCGTTACCTATAATCCCAACCTATCTGCCGCCGTCTCACGTCTTCTAATCTTAACGTCTTATGCCAAGCGCGGTGCTCAGCCGGGTAGCACACTGTCATGGCCTTTAAGCATCAGTGGCGGTAACGGGCCTTATGCAGTCAGCGTTGACTGGGGCGATAAGACCAATCCGGATCTTATTAGCCGTAGCGCAGCCGGAGATTTTACCATCGATCATATTTATAAACTGTCTGGTGCCTATAACGTTATTATTAGGGCAACCGACTCTAAAGGCGCGGCCGCCTTCCTGCAGGTAGTAGGCGTAGGCAATGGTCCGATACAACAAAGCACCAGCGCCACAAACGGTGCTCAGGTGATTACTCAAACCAAAATAATTTGGTGGCCGCTAATTATCGCCGTTATTTTGATTGTAGTTTCATTCTGGCTTGGCAGGCGTCAACAAATTGAGCAAATCCGAATACGTCTCCGCAAGGGCCAGCGCCCCTTCTAGTAAGTTGCTAGATATTCCTGCGTGTTAAACTGGTAAACAATGAAAAAGGTGTATGTTGGCCTCAGTGGAGGCGTTGATAGCTCTGTAACGGCTTTGCTACTGAAGGAGCAGGGTTATAAGGTCACGGGCATTTATATGAAGAACTGGACCAAAGACCTACCCGGCATGCCGTGCCCCTGGAAAGAAGATTTTGCTGACGCCAAACGCATCGCCGTTCAACTGGGTATAGATTTCAAAGTCTATGACTTTGAGAAGCAGTATTTTGAAAAAGTAGTTAAGTATATGCTGGAAGGTTTTGAGGCTGGCATTACACCTAACCCAGACATTATGTGCAACCAGGAAATTAAATTTAAACTTTTTCTGGATACCGCCCTGGAAGACGGCGCCGACTTTATTGCTACCGGCCACTACGCCAAAACCAAAGACGGCCGGCTGTTTGCGGCTAAAGATGAAAATAAAGACCAGACCTACTTTTTATATAGAGTTACCGAAAAAGCTCTCCGAAAAACATTATTTCCCCTGGGCGATTTAACAAAACCGCAAGTTAGGGAGCTGGCCAAAAGACACAAACTGGCCACAGCCGCCAAAAAAGAGAGCATGGGCATTTGTTTTGTCGGTAAGGTGGATATCAAGCAATTCTTAAAGCAATACATCAAAGGAAAGCCCGGCAAAATTATCAACCAAAACGGAGAGCAGGTTGGTACGCATGATGGGGCATTTTTCTACACTATCGGCCAGCGCCACGGCTTAGACCTTGGCGGAGGCTTGCCTTATTACGTAGTTGGCAAAGACATAAAAAAGAATGAAGTTTACGTGACCACTGACTTGCAGGACAAAAAATTATGGAGCCGGGAAATTAAATTTACCTCAGCTCACTGGATTCACCAAGAACCAAACGCGTCGCAAAAACTGCAAGTGCGCACTCGCCACAGGGCAAAACTAATAGCCGTGAAAAAACTCAAGCAAGTTAGTAAACAACAATGGGTGGCGGAGCTAGGCGAAGAAGTCCGGGCCCTTACTCCGGGACAATCGGCTGTCTTTTATTCGGGCGATGAATGTCTCGGCGGCGGTATCGTAGTTTAATTACTGGCCTACCTCTGTTACAATAGAGGTAATGACGGCGCAGGAAATACGCAAAGCGTATCTGGAGTTTTTCAAGGCACGCGGGCACGAGGTTTTACCTCGGGCTTCTTTGGTTCCTAAGGACGACCCTACAACTCTGTTCACCGGCTTCGGTATGCAACCGCTGGTGCCATATCTGCTGGGTGAAAAACACCCCAAAGGCAATCGCTTAGTAAATGTCCAGACCTGCTTTCGGGCAGAAGATATGGACGAGGTTGGCGACAACCGCCACACCACTTATTTTGAAATGCTGGGCAACTGGAGTCTGGGGGATTATTTTAAGGAAGAGCAGCTATCATGGTTCTTTGAGTTCCTAACCGACATTGTCGGCCTGGCGCCGGAAAAACTTTACGCTACCTGCTTTATGGGTGACCGCGATACCGGTATTCAAAAAGACATAGAAGCCTCCGGAATATGGCAGCGATTATTTAACGGGAGGAACGTAGAAGCTAAGACCGGCGACATCGGCTCGCAAGAAAACGGTTATGACCGCGGCATGAAACCGGGCGAGCGAATTTTTTATTATGATGCCAGTAAAAACTGGTGGAGCCGGGAGGGCGAACCGACCAACATGCGCGAGGGCGAACCCGGCGGTCCGGACAGTGAGATTTTTTATGACTTTGGTATAGAGCTGGAAATTCACGAAAAGTCGGACTTTAAAGATAAAAAATGCCATCCCAACTGTGACTGCGGCCGCTTCCTGGAAATTGGCAATTCGGTGTTTATGACTTATAAAAAAGTTGGCAGTAGGTTCGAGCACTTGCCGGCTCCCAATGTTGATTTTGGCGGTGGCTTGGAGCGCATCGCAGCTGCCAGCTTAAATTCCCCCGACGTTTTTGAAATAAGCCTGCTGAAGCCAATTATCGAAGACCTGGAGAAGTTGAGCGGCAAGAAGTATGAGAAGCATCAAGCTAGCATGCGAGTGATTGCCGACCATTTACGGGCCGGAGTATTTTTGGCGGTTGATGGAGTTGTGCCCAGCAACAAAGAGCGTGGTTACGTACTGCGCCGCCTGTTGCGCCGGGCTATTCGGCACGCCTTCGATCTAGGAATTGAGCAGAATCTTTGCGAGCAAGTAGTGCCGATCGTGACCGATTTGTACGCTTCTGATTTCCCGGAGGTAAAAAAGGCCAAAGACCGAATCTTGAAAGCATTTACGGCTGAGGAAAAGCTCTTCCGCCAAACTCTCCGCGGCGGCGTGCGTGAACTACAAAAGCTTGCCAAGAAAAATCATGAACTCACTGGGGGCGATGTCTTCAAGCTATATGATACATTTGGCTTTCCGGCGGAACTCAGTCTTGAGGAAGCGTCCAAAGAAAAGGTTGAAGTTGCGGAGGACTGGCATAATCAGTTTGACCAGCTTATGGAAGACCAACGCCAGCGCAGCCAAACGGCCAGTGCCGGCATGTTTAAGGGCGGCTTAGCAGATCATTCCGAACAGGTGGTCAAATATCACACCGCAACACACCTGATGTACCAGGCCCTCAAAAATATTCTGGGCGGAGACGTGGTCCAGCGGGGTAGCAACATCACGGCCGAACGTACCCGTTTTGATTTTTCGCACCCTGAAAAAGTAACTCCAGAGCAAATTACCGAGATAGAAAAAATAGTTAATGAAAAGATTGCTGAGGATCTGCCAGTAACCTGGAAAGAAGAACCGACGCAGGAGGCTCTAAAAACCGCCAGTGGTGCTTTTGGCGATAAGTATGGCGATGTGGTTAAAGTTTATACAATTGGCAACCCAAGTAGTCCATTTAGCCGCGAAGTCTGCGGTGGCCCGCACGTTGAACACACCGGGCAGATAGGCGAGGGCGGCAAGCATTTTAAAATTACCAAAGAAGAAGCAAGTTCAGCCGGCGTCCGTCGCATCAAAGCCATTCTGGAATAACTCCTCGGCGTACCCAAACCAGCCCTTTATATACGCATATATACGTACTGACTATTACAAAATAATGACATATGTCATTATTTTGTAAGACTGCGGCAGGTACCAACAAGACCCTGTGTTCGCATTTTTAGAGAAGATGGGCAAAATGTTTGGCCAGCCGTCTGGTAGACAGCTCATCCAAAAGCGATACTTCCATGAGCGTGCAATAACGAAGCACGTTGTAATATCCAGCTATCTGTTCAACCTGATCAAAACAAGGGAATGGATGGACCCACATGCTTTTTTGCAGCATTGCAAAGCCTGAGCCCTGAAGCCTGGAGGTAAAATAAGCGCGCTCTTTGGAATATCTTACTGGCACGTCAAACGTTACCAATCGCCACTTTTTGTCCCACTTGGCAGGGGTGGGAATACTTATATTGTCTATCATAACTCGCTGCAAACGGTGGACTCCGGCAGGGGTTAGGGTGTAAGTAAACTCTTCATCATCTTGGATAATGTGAACTAACCCTTGGCGTTTGAGCTCTGTTAAAATACGCTGCTGATTAGAACCGCGGACGGGAGTCTTGCGGAGCAGTACAGTCAGCCCCTGCAGGGCATTAGGAGCAATAATCGTAATTCCGGCCAAGCCAGCCGTTCCAATCACTCCCAAAGCGCCATCGATAGCTTTTTTGGTAGTCATTACAAAATTTTAACATATGTCTTAATTTTGTAATATTGATGATCAAAATTTTTTGGTTTTCTGTCAACAAACAGGGGTTATACACAAAAATAACATATGTCTATTTTTTGTATAAAGAAAGGAAAATATTGTTGAAAATGGTGGGACGATGAATTGGGTGGAGGGTGAGGGCAGAAACAGGAAAAAATCGTATGGTCTAAGGTTGCCAGGTTAAAACCAGCGCTAAGATAACCCCGTGCATATACATACTAAACGGGGCTAGCGGACAAGCGTCTCATCTGATGCCTATGGTATAATTTAACCTGATTATGCTTCAAAACTTAAAGTCCTTAAACAAGACACTGAAGGACAAGATTCCAAGTTCCAAGAAGGGGTCTGAAGGCCGCCGGCAAGCCGGTGAGTACTTGGTGGCCCTGGATATTGGAACTGAATACGTAAAAGCTCTGGTGGCCCGGATAGTTGGCAATGAGCTAGAGGTCATTGGCATTGGGCGGGCTCATCAAGAGTTGGCCGATATGCAAGCCGGCGCTATAGCCGATATCGCAGCCGTAGTGGCTAACTGTGACCACGCCCTGGCCGCGGCTGAGCAGCAAGCCGGTATCAGCGCCCGCTCCGGGGTCATTGGTATTGCCGGCGAACTGGTCAAGGGCACAACATCCACTGTTCGCTTTACCCGCCAGAATCCTAACAAGGAGCTGAACATCGAGGAAATGGGCCGTATCATTGAACTGGTACAGGAAAGGGCCGAGCTCAAAGCCCGCCGACAGTTGGCATGGGAGCTAGGTGGTAAGGATGTTGACGTACGGCTGGTAAACAGCGCATTGGTGCGGATAGACATAGACGGCTATAAAGTTACTAATCCAATCGGTTTTCAGGGGCGGGACCTGGTGGTAGAGATGTACACGGCCTTCGCGCCAATGATACATATTGGTGCGTTGGAACGCACTGCCGCCGAGCTTGATCTTGATTTACTGGCAGTGGCGGCTGAGCCTTTTGCTGTGGCCCGCTCGGTAGTGGGCGATGACCCCAATGCTTCGGTTAGTGCGGTTCTGATGGACGTCGGCGGTGGGACGACCGACATCGCAGTGGTTAACGAGGGCGGCGTAGAGGGAACCAAGATGTTCGGCATCGGGGGCCGGGCCTTTACGCATTCTATCGAGCGTGAGCTTGATGTGCCCTATACCAAAGCCGAAAGCATTAAAGTTAATTTGTCGGCTGGCAAAGTTGTGCCGGCCCAAAAAGATAAAGTTGAGAAGGCTCTGGAAAAGAC
>CAZVAN010000006.1:0-34623 GCA_964625245.1 uncultured Candidatus Saccharibacteria bacterium
CCATTCGACCCCTCGAGTGGCCACGCCTCAACCTGTCAGACAATCCCTGTATTCGTCTCAACCGGCGCCGGCGCATCCACCGACTTATCCTACTCATGCTCCTGCCACTCATGCTTCTACTACTCATGCTCCTGCGGCCACACAGCCAAATTCGGTTGAACAGCCCATGGTGCCACAAATAGTGGCGGCTTTTCCAGTCAAACAACAAGATATAGCAGCTACCCAATCTCAGGCTCTTACGCCGGCGGCAACACCTGCCGCTCCAAGCCCCAACCCTATAGCCCAGTCCGAAGATGACCTGGACAAGATTTTGCAGGCTGTTAATAACCGGGTTAAGACTCCGCAGAAGGTTCCCGAATCTAAGAAAAAAGAACTGGGCAAAAAAATCTTATCAAAGACTGGCAAAATTAAGGGTAAAACTAAAAGCTCTAAACCCGTGGGACCGATGGTAGTTGTAGTGATGGTTGCTCTGATGCTCAGCGCTACGGCCATATTTGCTTATCACGAGGGGAACCGCACAGCCATTGCTGCCAAGGGCGCCGGAAAAGTGGGCACTAGCTATACGGCTAGTAGTTCTATTCAAGAAGCCGGCGGGACCCTAGTAAACCCAGCTGATTTAGATGACTATGCCCAAACACTTCAAACCAAACTAAATTCACTCAACGACAGTCAGGATTTTAGTACCACCAGTCTCAGTGACCAAGTCCTAGGCTTATAACTTAGCCGACAAACTCTTTCCGAAGCCATTCGTCTAGACTGCCACCACCACCCCCGGTCATGGCTACCACTAGGTCGCCGTTTTCTAAATGTTGTTGGATAATTTTTTTCAGTTGCTCGTCTTTGTAAGCTGGACGAGCGATTTTTTGGAGCTCCGGACTTAAATTTTTGATAAGTTGTTCTGGCGTTAGTACTTCCAGTTCGGGGTCTTCGCGGGCTAGGTAGCTGGGTAGCCAGTATATTGCGCTGGCTTCTTGAAAGACTGAATGGTGCTGGGCGCCTAGATAATGCATCCGACGGTTAGTTAATGGCTCATAGACTACCACAATATTCTGGCCGCTTTTGGCAGCTGTTTCTCGGGCTACGCTCATAGCCCCGGTAATTTTTTCTGGAGTGTGGGCTTCATCGGTATAAAGATTTGTAATAATTCGCTCAAATCGCCTGGAGGCACCAGGAAATTCATTTATAACCTTGGCCACTTCCTCTACTGTCGCACCGGTGATTTGGCTAACCGCTTTAATCACCAGCCAAGCATCACGCCGGTTATAGAGGCCAGCTAGTTGTATGTCGCCGATGGCCGGGCTGCTTTCATCTTCAATGGTGTACTTCTCATTTGTTTGGTCTAGGTCTAACCTTTTAGCATCATCTTGCCACAGTATTGCGCGCTGGCTTTGGTCTAAGAATTGGCGGAAAGCCTGGTTGTAATTATCTTGGGTTGGGTAAATCTCGTGATGATCCCAACTGACGCCGGAAATTATTGAAAAGAAGGGGTTAAAAGCTAAGAAATTACGATCAAACTCGTCACCTTCGTAAACAAAGTATTCGCTTCCGGCCTCGTAGGCGCTCATATCGCCAAAACTTAGTGTCGCCCCGACAAGGTAGCTAACTTTAATACTTAGCTGTTTCATAGCCCATATAACCATTGAGGTGGTTGTGGTTTTGCCATGGGTGCCAGAAATGGCGATTAGCTTCAGATTCTTTTCTTTGATAATTTTGTTTAGAAGTTCATCACGCTTGCTGGTTTTAATGCCGTTCGCTTTGCAGAACTCCAGCTCGGGATGATTTGGAACGGAGTTTAGAGCGGACGTATATACAAACCAGTCGATTGGCTTTTCTATATGCATATTGCTAATCTGGCCGTCTGTCTGGCCGACAGCTATATCTGTAATCCCTTTACTTTTTAGGTACTCAAAGTACTGGGTTTCTTTTATATCAGAACCGCTAACATCGTAACCGGCAGCTTTAGCCAGGACTGCCAGGGGCGCTATCCCCGTGCCGCCAATACCTGAGAAATAGATATGCATTAGCTCCAGTTTAACTATTTATACTTACAACTGGCAACTTAAGAAGCTAGTGTTTTTGACCTCAGCCGTAATACGTGCCAAGATTTAGAAAGTAATGTACAGATATCTTTACCTCATCCAAGATAAATTATCCAAACTAAGACACCAGACATACTTTCCATTCCTGGTACTGTTTTTAGTAGCTAGCTTAATTTATGTGGGGGCGCTTCGGCACAATAACGACACCATGATTAAGCTGCGTAACGACGTTTATATCGCCGACCGCAACAATGGTGATGTTGAAGGGGCTCTGGATAAGCTGAGGACCTACGTCTATGGGCATATGAATACCAATTTATCGACAGGTACTAATATTAGGCCGCCAATCCAACTGAAGTACACTTATGATCGATTGCAGCAGCAGGCTGAGACTCAGGCCAACAATTCACAGCTTTATATTGATGCCAAAAACTATTGTGAGCAACAGGTGCCAGCTAGTGTTTCGATATCCGGACGGGGACGGATTGATTGCGTTGAGAACTATGTGCTGAGCCACGGTGGGACACAGGCCGCTACCATTCCGCCAGCTCTGTATGAATTTGACTTTGTTAGCCCTAGCTGGTCGTCAGACCTGGCCGGTTGGAGCCTAATAGCCACGGGCTTCTTTGCCCTAACCTCGCTTGGCATATTCTTGAGGGGTAAATTCAGCCACACAAGTCTCTAACTAAACTTCATTGATGTAGTGAGGTCTATGTAGCTCGAGAATGGGCTACATGGTTGAAACCAAGGCCTAAGCTGATTGTCCTTCGGGGCATAAAAATAACCCTTCCGGTGGCACGAAAGGGTTATTCCAAGTTCTAGAGCTTCTACTACTGTTTGTTAGTGGTAGGAGTGGTCTGAGGGGTAGTTGAGCTACCAGTTCCAGTAGCTGCTGTGCTGCTACAGTTAGGCCCATTTGGATTTTGGGTCTTGAACTGATTGATAGCCGTTACAACCTTACCGTTACTCTGGAGGTTCTCCCAGAAAGCAACTTGGCTGCGGTTAATGACCATTTCGTCGTACGGGGAGTGCAGCTGCTGACAGCCGAGCTTGGTCAACTGCGGATTAACTTGACCGCTAGAGCTGGTCTGATCAGTTGTTAGATAGTAAACGTCCTGAAGAACGAAGTACTTGTCATTAAGCTTAGTAATGTGTCCGAAGTATGTGGTGTAGGCCACTGATCCACTTGTGGCGCCGCCATTCAGGAAAACCGCCTGATACTTATCGGTATTAACGAGCTTTTGTTCGCCGGCTGAGCCGCCGCTTAGGCCAACGTACATAGCAACTGCAGCTAGCAGCAAAGCTGCTCCGACTATTACTACGAAGAGTTCGAACCTTACGGCTCTAGCGCCCAACGATTCTTTGTGATGAGGGTGGCTTGGAGCTCCTTGAGCTCTACTGCCACGGGACATAAATTCCATATGTTTATACCACCTTATATTATTTTTTAGATACCCCCACATATTAACGCATAAGCATTTTACAGCGCAAGCCCGTTTGCACTTAATCTGTCACTAACGGCTAGTTCTCCTTGTGGACAAGAATTCTTGAGTAAACTGTTTAACACCTCTCAACAGTGGTGTTGTACTAAATACCAGTTGACAACGCAAAACCGTACAGGGTATTTTAGGGGTACCATCACTAATTAACAGAGAGGGACGAGTAATGGCTTACAAACATACTAACAGCAAGGGTGTTACATACTACTTGAACTCCAAGAAGGTAACTCTTCGAGGCGGCAAGGCACAAACAATTTACTACTTCAGCAAGGACGACCGAGCTGACACTGGTGTTGATCTTCCAGCAGATCGCGAAGTCAACGAAAACCCACGCAACGGTTTCTTGACTCTAAAGCGCAAGGGCTAAAAAGCTCAGTTTTAAAAAAGTACATAAAATTAAAAGCGCCCGAGCGAGAGCCCGGGCGCTTTTTTGTAGCCGAATAGAAGAGTAATATAAACTGGAATAGTATGGCCGAAGTAATTCTAAAAGTTACTAATCTTCAAAAATCCTATGACGATAAAAAGGTTGTCAAAGGGGTAAGTTTTGATGTAAGGCGCGGAGAAGTCTTTGGAATACTGGGGCCCAACGGGGCCGGTAAAACCACAACTCTTGAGATGATAGAGACTCTTAGGCCAATCGATAGTGGCAGCGTAACTCTTGACGGGGTTGATGTGGCGCGCGAACCGCAAAAAATACGATATTTAATTGGTGTACAACTTCAGTCAACAGCATTTATGGATAAAGTTAAGCTGACAGAGCTACTAGATCAACAGGCGGCAGCTTACGGCGAGAGAGTTGATTCACATGCCCTTTTAAAAGATGTAAATCTTGATGATAAGGCTAGCAGCTTTGTGGAAGAGTTGTCCGGGGGCCAAAAGCAGCGTTTTAGTATAGCCGCAGCATTAGTCCATCAACCAAAAGTCTTTTTTATGGACGAACCGACTACCGGACTCGATCCTCAAGCCAGGCGTAACCTCTGGGCTCTAGTCAATAAGATAAAGGCTAAGGGCACTACAATTATCCTGACCACTCACTACATGGAAGAGGCGGAACAGCTATGTGACAGAGTGGCAATTATGGACAAAGGCCAAATCATTAAACTCAATACACCAAAAAATCTGGTGGACGAGCTTCTGGAAAAAGGTTTTAAGAAGGAACGCCGTGTTGAACAGGCAAATCTGGAAGACGTATTCATGGATTTAACAGGGAAAGGACTACATGCATAAATCACTACTGGCAATAACTACTTTTGCCAAGATTAGCATCCGGCGATATTTCCGGGATAGGGTAGCCATTTTCTTCACTGTGGTATTTCCTCTTATCTTTCTCTTCGTGTTCGGGGGCATTTTTGGAAAAAACTCCAGCAGTGCATTCCATGTGGCAGTTATTAATCAATCGTCCGAGGCCTTTGCCCAAAAGTTTGACGGCCAGCTAAAAGCCGAAAAAATATTTAAAGTGGACCCCAAAGTTACCACACTGAGTAGTGCTAAAGATAAAATGAGCCGCAGCGAACTTGATGCCACCATAGTCTTGCCCCCGGACTTTGGCAGCCTCAAGGGGAAGACTTATCCGTCCGGCATAGCGCAGGTATATTACGATGTCAACGACGAGCAAGCCGCTACTACCGTCACCTCAATTTTGCAGGGCCAATTTGAGACTATTAACACCGAGCTTATTAAAAACCCAACGCCTTTTAAGGTTCAGACCCAAAAAACCAACATTGGTGGACTATCAAGGTTCGATTACACTTTTTCGGGCCTACTGGGCTTCTCTATACTGGGACTCGGTGTTTTTGGGCCGACAAATTACTTCCCACAGATGAAAAAGCAAGGCGTACTGAGGCGACTACATATTACACCGCTACGGCCATGGGAGTTCTTCACGGCCAGTGTGCTTTCAAATGCGGTGATAGGTATATTCTCAATAGGCATAATGTTTATAGTGGCCATGACGGTGTTTCACTTCCACATGACCGGCAACATCTTAAACCTTGTGGTGATGATAGTGCTTGGTATTTTGTCGATTTTTGGTATCGGACTGGCTATTGGTGGTTGGGCAAAAAATGAAAACCAGGCTGCTCCGCTTGCCAATATTATTACCTTTCCAATGATGTTCTTATCGGGTACATTTTTTCCCAGATTCTTGATGCCAGAATGGCTGCAGCACATAACTACCTTTTTGCCTCTAACCCCTGTTATTGACGGGATTAGACAAGTTGCAACCGAAGGTAAAAGCCTGGTTGAAGTCGGTCCTCAAATCGGGCTGATAGCCATTTGGACAGTGATTATTTATGCTATTGCTTTCCGTGTCTTCCGCTGGGAGTAAAGGCGGCTTCGCCTTCCAGAAGACAACCTACGGTACCGCTACCCCACAAAACAAGTTTTGCAGGGACCCCGGTTTTCTTCCGGCGCTTCCTGCTAGAGTATATCCAGCTTCCGCCTACGGCGGAACCGGTCGCTGCTAACTTTCCCTTGTCAGAATATTTAAGCTTCTAAAAGGTAACGCCTGACCCTATAATCTAAAGGACATGAATCGATGGCTTAACAAGGCAAACCGACGCTTAACACTTACCAGCGCCGCCACATTATTAGTTGGCACAACTCTGGTTGCCCAGCTGCTGGGCTTTATGCGGACTCAGATTGTTAACGCTAATTTTAACCAGGTTGGCCATGTTACTACTGACGCCTACTTTGCGGCCTTTAAGATTCCGGACTTTTTCTTCTACACCATCGCAGCTGGCGCCCTAGGCGTGGCCTTTATGCCATTTCTAGCTGACAAGCTGGAGAAGGGTGATCGCAAAGGAGTCTGGCGGCTAACTTCCAGCCTGCTGAATCTGCTGGGAATAATCATGGCTATTGTCGGAGTTCTCCTGCTGATATTTGCCGAACCGCTGCTAAGAATTGTTGTCGGGCATAATCTGAGCGCTCCGCAGATGCACGACGCTGTGACAATCATGCGCATAATATCGTTTAATCCGCTGCTGTTTACAATCTCCGGCATTCTAATTAGTCTTCAGCAAACCTTTGGGCGTTTTTTCTTTTACGCCATGGCGCCGATTATTTATAACGGCTGTATTATTGCCAGTGTCTTTATCTTCAAAAACAACCTGGGGCTTGTCGGGCTCGGTATTGGTGCACTATCCGGCGCCGTGCTGCAGCTGCTTTTTGTGAGCCTGGGCCTACTTGGCCTTAAATTCAGGTACGTTCCCAACATTAACTGGAAAAGTATGGACTTCAGGCGGGTTTTGAAAAATTTGCCGCCGAGGGCTATTGACCAAGGGATCGACTCTATAAATAGTATCGTTGAAACCAACCGAGCCAGTACGCTGCGGGCTGGCTCAATCACTTTTTACGAGAATGCCTATACTCTGCATCTCGTGCCAATTCTTCTGGTTGGCACGGCTATCTCCACAGCGGCCTTCCCCAGACTCAATAGTCGACTGTCCCAGGGTAGGCCCGATTTATACCGCCGTGACTTCCTGAGAATACTAAGAGCAATTATTTGGATAATTTTGCCGATGGCTATAATTACTTTCTTTTGCCGGGCCTATTTTGCGCGTTTGATATATAAAAATATTGCCCCGGAGATCGCCTTAATCCTGGAATTCTTAGTTGGCGCTATTATATTTAGAACACTTTACACTCTTATTTCGCGTTATTTTTACTCGCATAAAGATACTAGGACCCCTCTGTTTGTTTCTTTGTTCACTATTGCCCTTAATATTTTTCTAGCCTTCAGCCTGGCAAAACCAAAAGCTCTGGGCGGTTACGATGTAGCCGGGTTGGCCATTGCCCAATCGGTTGCCGCCGCTGTTGAGGTCATTATTTTGGTAGTAATCATGATGTGGAGGGACAAACACTTCTTCTCCGGCGAATTTTGGAACGGAGTGGTTCGAATTTTATCAGTCACCGGATTTACTCTTATAACCACCTATACCATGGTGACGTTAGTGCCACTAAACATCGGAGATAAAGGCTTTATAACCCTTGGCACTAAACTGATAATGATTATTACGCCAACCTTTTTGGTCTATTTCGGCATCTCGTTACTATTCGGACTGGAAGAAGCTCAGCCCGTGTTGGCGAGGATCCGCCAAGTTATAACCAAACCCGTCCGCATCCAGTAACTCAGAGCACCATGCAAATATTCAAAACTCAGACCTACCTCTGTTATAATTGGGGGTCATGAACCAGGACCATATTAGAAATTTTTGCATCATTGCTCACATTGATCACGGTAAGAGCACTCTGGCTGACCGTTTGCTGGAATTGACCGGAACCGTGCAGATGCGTGATATGCGTAATCAACTGCTGGATAAGATGGATCTGGAACAGGAACGAGGTATCACTATTAAATTGGCCCCGGTCCGTATGAAATATAAGGACTATGAGCTGAATCTGATAGACACCCCCGGACACGTTGATTTTAGCTATGAAGTAAGCCGCTCGCTCGAGGCCGTAGAGGGGGCTATCTTGGTAGTTGATGCCAGTCAAGGCATTCAGGCTCAAACTCTGGCCAATGTTTATCTGGCGCTCCAAGCCGATTTAAAAATTATCCCAGTTCTAAATAAGATCGACCTGCCGGCAGCCGATGTAGAGAGGGTGAGCGCCGAAGTAATCAGCTTACTGGGCTGCAAGAGAGAAGACATCTTGCTGGTTAGTGCCAAAACCGGGGAGGGCGTGGATGCACTTCTGGACAGACTAGTGGAGCTAGTGCCGCCGCCCACCGGCGATACCAAAAAACCAACTCGAGCTCTCATATTTGATAGTTATTATGATGATTACCGCGGGGTAATCCTTTACATCAGGGTAGTAGACGGACACATCAAAAAGAACGAAACCATAAAAATGATGGCTACCGGTGCTGAGGGTATAGCTTTGGAGCCCGGCCTCCTGAACCCTGATATGAAACCCTCGCCTGACTTAAAAACCGGTGAAATTGGCTATATAGTCACCAACTTAAAATCTACTCGCGAGGCCAGGGTGGGGGATACGGTTACTGCCCCCGCCCACCCGGCCAATGAACCATTGCCCGGCTATAAGGATGTTAACCCTTTTGTTTACGCCGGTTTCTTCCCGGATAGCAACGAAAACTACCAGTTGCTTAAGGATGCTATCGAGCGGCTAAGCCTGAGTGATTCGGCACTTCAGTACGAGGTAGAAAACTCGCCTGTTTTAGGCTTTGGTTTTCGGGTCGGCTTTTTGGGGTTGCTGCATATGGACATTGTCCGCGAGCGGCTGGAACGTGAATATGATCTTGAACTGATTATTACTAATCCATCTACCGATTATCAGGTGAGCCTGACATCGGGAGAAGACCTGGTCATTAAGTCAGCCTCCGTCCTGCCAGACATGAGCTTGGTAGCTGAGATAAGAGAACCCTGGATAAAGGGTGAGATTGTAGCGCCAAACGCTTACGTAGGAGCAGTGCTGCAGCTGGTTGTATCAGCTCGTGGCAAGCAAAAACACATCGGCTACGTAGATGCTGACCTGGCGGTTATTGATTTTGAAGCGCCACTGGCTAATCTTCTAACCGATTTCTATGACCAGCTTAAAAGTGTCACCAGTGGTTATGGCTCATTTAATTACGAGCTAGATGACTACCGGGCCGAAGATTTAGTGCGACTGGATTTTTATGTCGCCGGCGAGCGAGTAGATGCTCTCAGCGTTATGACTCATCGCGCAGAGGCAGAACGTCTGGCTCGTCGGGCGGTTGAAAAACTCAAGGAGGTTATCCCACGCCAACAGTTCAAGGTAGCTATTCAAGCCGCCATTGGTGGTAAGTTTATAGCCCGTGAGGACATCAGCGCCTACCGTAAAGATGTTACAACCGGTTTGTATGGCGGAGATGTATCACGCAAGAAGAAGGTGCTAGCCAAACAAAAGAAAGGTAAGGAGCGAATGAAACGCTTTGGCAAGGTTGATATTCCGGCCGAAGCCTTTGCTGTTATGCTCAAGCGCGATTAGTGTTTAATTATCACGCAAATGCTTATACAATATGAGGTAAGATTGAAGAAGTATGTTGGGTAGACACAAACTTAATGCGCAAGCAAAACTAAGCATAGCAGTCCTGGTGCTGATAGGATTGGCTATAGTCGGGTATGCTCTGTTTGGCTCGTCTGGTAAGTCGGGCCATAACTACACCTCTGAGCTGGTATATGCGGACTACAATGAGGGGAATATATCGCTGGCCGACAAAACTGGAAAGCAAACTTCCAAGTCTAACCTTCCAGAATTTAACCTTCTTAATTACCAGGCAATTGCTCCAAACGGCGGAGTTCTAGTCAATCTAAACGGTGGCATGGACAATGAGAGCTTTATTTTTACTCACAATAATACCCAAAAAACCTTTACCGGCGATTCTGCCAAGTTGCTGAGCTCAGCGGTTTTGGTACAAGACTCGCATCAAATGTTCTTTAAGGATGAAAATACTGTACTGTTTACAGCCTGTGCGGATTCCAGTGCCAGCTGCTCACTCCATAGCTTCAACGTATCAAACAGTACAAACTCCAAACTGTTGGACACCGGCGTCAAACAGGCTAGCCAACACACACCAAGTGTCTATCTGGTCGGCTACGCTCCAACGCAGCATCTGGCTTATGTTAGGGTAGTTAACTCCGCAAACAAGTTTGGCAGTTCAACTAATGCCATTTATGAGATAGATATTAACAACTCTAAAGTAACTCGCAATTTTAACATGCCGCCGTCAGCTAGCTCCACGGCTACTCTGTCGCCTGATGGCAATAAGCTGGCTTACATAACCTATGATACTAAGGGCAACAGCACTGTAAATGTGCTCGATCTGAGTAATGCGTCTGTACAAAAAGTCTCTTGGAACAAGGGCCCATTGTCCACCGATCCGGGAGCCCTGAAATGGTCCCCTGACAGTTCCAAGATACTGACCCAGAACATCAATATCGTTAAACCTTCCGATGTTGCAGCAAACGACAAGACCCAAGCGCCGGTAGTAATTGCCTACATTGACCTGACTAGCAATAACGCCATTCACACTATTCAGCAGATAAATGACCCAAGCCAAGAGGCCATCGGTAGTCTCGGCTGGCTCGATAACAGCCAAATTGTCTATCAGATGAAAAAATCAACCAAGGTTAACGGTTTAGCGGGTACTACGAACCAAACAGTTAAACAAAAGGTTAGCGGGGGTGCTGCCACGACTTTGCAGACACCAGGTGGTGACCTGACTCAAGTTGCGCTTTATTAAAATTATTAGTAATTAGTAAAATTCACGTAGAATATAGCATAAGATGACGCGTGAAGAATTTTCGGCTGCTCTACCGGAACTGGTTAAAAACTATCAGCCAGCAACCGATGTTGCTAACCAAACCAAAGGCCTGGAGGTTTTAATGGCTGTCGGTCCATCGGGGGCAGGCAAAACAACCTTAATTCAGGCTTCAGGCTTGACCTACGTACCGTCTGATACCACACGGTTACCTCGTCCGGGCGAGATTGAAGGCGAGGATTTTTATTTTCGCTCCGACTACGATCAGATTGTAGAGGAAATCCGCGCTGGAAGATTTGTCCAGGTTGCCGTTGACTCGGGAGGGGACCTAAAGGCAACTAAAGCCAGTTCCTACCCGCAAAGTGGCGTGGTGATGATGGCTGTGGTGGCTGACGTGCTACCAATTTTCAGGAACCTTGGTTTTAAGCGAACAATTAGCGCCTTCGTAACGCCTCCGTCTTATGACGAATGGATGAGGCGTCTGCTTATCCACCAACTCAACGCTGATGAGTTTGCTAAACGAATTGATGAAGCTGAACGGTCCTTAAAAGCCGCTCTTAGCGACCCGGACATGCACTTCGTTTTAAACGATGACGTTGAAACCGCCAAAAATCAACTACTGGGACTCCTAGCTGGTAATGTCGACCAAAACCGCGAACAAGCTGCCCGTCAAGCGGCTCAGGTCTTGCTGGGCCGAGTATCAGAGTCCAGAACCTAGCCAAGGATGAACCAGTTTAGCCTTACCCATTACCAAGAGTTCAAAGATATTCTGCGAGGTTACCATGTATCGGATGAAGCCAAAAGTAGCTTGAAAGGCCTAAAATTGGTGCTGCTTATTGCGCCAACCTCTGCTGGCCGCAACACCATAATCCGTAAGTTGTTAAAAACCGGAGATTATCATTACATAGTCTCTGATACTACACGTCCGCCGCGTATCAACGATGGGATTCTCGAGCAAAACGGCAATGAATATTGGTTTAGGACGGAAGAAGAGGTGTTGGCTGACCTACGAGCCGGGCAATTTCTTGAAGCCGAACTACTGCATAATCAACAAGTGTCGGGTATTAGCATTCGCGAACTTAAAGCTGCCAAAGCTCAGCAGGAAATTGCCGTGACTGACGTTGATTTGGAAGGCGTACATAACGTCATTAAAGTTAAGCCGGACACATTTGCCATAATGGTTATTCCGCCCGGTTTCCAGGAATGGCAAAACCGTATTATGCAAAGGAGCAGGATGAGCGAGGCCGAGCTCTCTAGAAGGTTTGAGACCGCCCAGCGAATATTTGCAGATGGCCTTAACAATAACTATTACCACTTCGTAATATCTGAGAATGTCGAACAATCGGCTTCCATTATTAGCGCCATCGTGAGCGGCGGCATGAATCCCCATCAGGACAGGGGTAGAGAGCTATTGCATAGTCTGCAGCATCAGCTTCGTGAAAAACTGGAACCAACCCGATAGGTAGGAACCGGTGTTCAGAATTCATCTTTTGTGCGAATTGGATTGGCACTCTTGACAGGAGAGTGCTAATTTAATTAAAATATAGACACTTGGCAGTAGCCCTGCCGGAGTGCCAATATGACTGAACGCCAAAAACTAATTCTAAGCGCTATAGTAGAGCAATATGCCGAAGTTGCCAGCCCGGTTGGCAGTAATCTGCTAGCTAAGGCTTTTGGCGTGTCTAGCGCTACTGTTCGCGCTGATATGGCCGAGCTGGAGCACATGGGTTACATACTTCAACCGCACACCAGTGCTGGTCGGGTACCAACCGATAAAGGCTACCGGTTTTACGTTAACCAGATAGCCGAACCCGAAACAAGACAGCTTAGTAAATCAAGAGGCGAACGAGCCCTTACTGCCCGGGTGGCTGGTGGCGGTTTGCCAGAGCGTGTCATCAGAAATGCTGTAGATACACTCGTAGAACTGACGCACAACCTAGGGTTAGCCACAATTGGTGATCAGCTTTATATGAGCGGCCTATCGAATCTATTTGGCCAGCCGGAATTTATGCACCCTGGCCAAGTCCAGGAAGTTGCCAGGCTTCTGGACAATTTGGAACCTTGGCTTTATGAAGCTGCGCCCAACGAGCCATTGAGCGTCTACATAGGTCGCGAAAACCCTATCGGTGGCGGCGCTGGCTGCTCGCTTATTATTAGCCGCTTTCAAAGTCCATTTTCAGACCGCAGTTACATTGGCGTTTTAGGCCCCACTCGCCAGAGTTATCGTGAAGTCATGGGTCTGGTGGGCCAAGCTGGTAAAACACTGGAGGGAACACTGTAATGTGGGCAGGATGGATTTATTGGTTCAGCGATTTGCTGAAAGTAATAACAGGGAAAAACAACTAATGGCTAAGAAACCAACACTAGCTGAGCTAGAGCAAAAAATTGGCGAGCTGACCGAGGCCTTGCAACGGGAGAGAGCTGACGCAGTCAATCTTAGGCGTCGGGTTGAAGAAGAGCGGGGCAAAATGGCTAACTTCTATAAAGCCAAGGTAGTCCGCGACCTACTGCCGGCCCTGGATAATCTCGAGCGAGCCTTAAAACACGTACCTAAAGATCTAGCCAGCAATGACTACGTTAAAGGTGTTCAAGGCGTAGTTAAGCAGTTTGAGCAGAATCTTAACCAGTTGGGCGTAGAGAAAATTAAGACAGTTGGGCAAGTGTTTGACCCGGAGTTGCATGAAGCTATCCATATGGAAGACGGCGAAGGCAATGTTGAAGTTGTTTGCGAGGAACTTCAACCTGGCTACACAATAGGTGACGAAGTTATCCGCCACGCCATAGTCAAAGTAAAAATGGAGAAGTCAAAATGACAGACCCTAATGCCTTCTTTGAATCAGACGAAGTTTTTGGGAAGGGCATAGAGTATCCTACTACCTATGATAAATTTGGCCCGTCTGAGAACTATTCTGAGCAAGACAGAATGAAGATTACCGTAAGAGTCTTTAGCGACTATCGATTAATTACCGAAGAAGAAAGTGTTACTCCAGAGGGCCGAGAACGAATGGATATAGAATTTGACTCGTTCATGAGATGGATTAACCTAAGTGACGACGAATTAAGCAAAGCCCTAGAGCTAGCAGGTCAACCCAAAGTAGAGGCCGGTCGTGCAGAACTGCCTGGCATCCCCTCGTCCCAACTAGCAACAATAGAGGCTCAAGTTTTGAGCCAACGAGCCCGGGAACAAGGTCTTACTGATGCCGAGAGAGAACGTAGGATTACCGAAGCTAAGGAAGCTCTTGCCAAGATACACTTCTTAGCATTTAGAGACGAGCTATTACAAGCTTACCCAACTCTAGATTTACCCTTTCCTACACAGGACGAGACTTTCATAGGTTACCACGCGCGACTAAGCGCAATAGCAGCAAATTACGATAATAAGGAGGAACAATAATGGGCAAAACTATAGGAATCGATCTAGGAACAACTAACAGTGCTATGGCGGTGATGCAGTCCGGCAAGCCGGAAATTATCGCCAACAGCGAGGGCAACCGTACTACGCCAAGCGTGGTAGCCATTAATAAAAATGATGAGCGATTAGTCGGCCAAGTGGCCAACCGCCAGCGTGTGACCAACCCAACCAACACCATATTTGGTGTTAAACGGTTGATTGGCCGCAAGTTCGACGCCGAAGAGGTGCAACGCGATATCAAGCTAATGCCCTACAAGATAGTTAAGGCCGGTACCGGCGTAAAAGTTGAGATGGCCGGCAAAGATTACAGCCCTGAAGAAGTCAGCGGTATGATTCTATCAAAACTGAAAGCTGATGCCGAAGCTTTCCTGGGCGAGCCGGTGACAGAAGCCGTCATCACCGTACCAGCTTACTTTGACGACAGCCAGCGCCAAGCTACCAAAGATGCCGGCAAAATTGCCGGGCTGGAAGTAAAGCGCATCATTAACGAACCAACCGCTGCCGCTCTGGCTTACGGGCTTGATAAGAAAAAAGAAGAGAAGATTGCCGTATTTGACCTTGGTGGCGGCACCTTTGACGTATCTATTTTGCAACTTGGTGACAGTGTCTTTGAGGTCCTCTCCACTAATGGCGACACCCACCTAGGCGGCGAAGACTTTGACCTACGCATCGTCAACCATTTTGTAGACCAGTTTAAAAAAGAAACCGGCATCGATATTAAGGACGACAAAGCTGCCATGCAGCGACTCAAGGAAGAGGCTGAAAAAGCCAAGAAAGAGCTATCTACAACAGAGGTGGCTGACATTAACCTACCATTTCTAACGGCCGACGCCGAGGGCCCCAAGCACTTTGAATACAAACTTACTCGCTCCAAACTAGTTGAACTAGTCCAAGACTTGATTGATAAAACCGCTGAGCCGGTTAAGAAAGCTATCAAAGACGCCAAATTGGATGCTAAGGACATTAACGAAATTGTTTTAGTTGGCGGCATGACCCGTATGCCAGCCGTCATGGAAAAAGTTAAGCAGATTTTTGGCAAAGAACCGCTGCAAGGTGTTAACCCGGATGAAGTCGTGGCCGTGGGTGCTGCTATTCAGGCTGGTGTACTACAGGGCGATGTTAAGGACGTATTGTTACTAGACGTTACGCCTCTGAGTCTCGGGATCGAAACTCTTGGTAGCGTTACTACTAAATTGATTGAGCGCAACACTACTATCCCAACCAGCAAGAACGAGGTGTTCTCAACCGCCGCCGACAACCAAAACAGCGTAGAAATCCACGTGCTGCAGGGCGAGCGTGAAATGTCCGGCGACAACAAAAGCCTGGGCCGCTTTGTGCTTGATGGCATCCCGCCAGCCCCACGCGGCGTACCGCAAATTGAAGTCACCTTCAACATCGACGCCAACGGCATCTTGAATGTAGCAGCTAAAGATAAAGGCACCGGTAAAGAACAGAGCATTACCATTAGCGGCAGCGGCAACTTAGACAAAGCAGAAGTGGAAAAGGCCGCCAAGGAAGCCGAGGTTCACGCTGAAGAAGATAAGCAGAAGCGCGAGGCAGCTGAGGCCAAAAACCTGCTGGAAAACGCCGTTTACCAGGCCGAGAAGATGAAGACCGACTATAAAGACAAGCTGAGCGAGGATGATCTAAAAACCCTGCAAGATGCTGTTGATGAAGCCAAAACTCATTTAGAGGCGACCGATAAAGACGAGCTGGAAAAAGCTGGCAAAGACTTAAGCGACAAGATAATGCCCATCGGCGCCAAAATGTACGAGGCGGCAAACAAGGAAGAAGACAAACCAGCCGAAGATGCTGAACCTGAAGCTGACAAGAAGAAAAAATCCGACAAAGACGAACCAATCGAAGGCGAAGTCGTCGACGCCAAGGAAAAATAATGGGCGTTTACGATGTTATCAAAGATGGCGTTAAGGTAGCGCGAGACGCAGGTAACGTTGAACTCTCATTAAAGCTGGCTCAAGTGGCGGATGACCTTCTGGAGAAACAAAAAAGGATTTCGGAGCTTGAAGAAGAGAATAGAAAACTCAAAAAGAAGAAAGAATATAAGTACGCCAAAGACCATGGCTACATGATTAGCCCAGATAATCCATCATTAAAGCTGTGCCCTACCTGCTTGAATAGAGATGGATTCGAAAATCCTATGACGGACTATGACGATGGTGGCTACTGCAAAACCTGCGGCAAGGTCGCGGAATAGTAGATGAGACCAACTAACTTCCTGCGCTACGTAATTTTGCCCGCAGTGGCCGTAGCCGCAGGGGTTAAGCTGGGTATAAAATATGCTCAGGATAACTACGTGGTAAAAGACCGTAAGTTCATTGAAGGCAAGGTTATTAAAAATGGAAAATAGACTCACTCCTCTCTCGGGCATAATTCTGGAGATTGAAAATGAGATTGCTGAAAGCAATGAAAGAATATTAGGTGCGTCCTTTGATAGTCGAATGCTAAGGATCGTAGACGCAGTCTCATTAACTGCAGAGGGCCATTCGGTTGACTATAGGATTATTGGAAAAGTGTTGGACGAGATAGAAGACGATTATGGACTTTTACCAATCGAAGTAGTTGAAGCATATAATCTCTGCGATGACAGGCAAGAGTTACTGACAGAATCTATTGTAATTGACGAGCAAGGGTGGGAAGTAGATTATGGCCAAGCGTGATTATTATGAAGTGCTAGGAGTTAGCAAAGGCGCTAGCACTGACGAGCTAAAAAAAGCTTATCGGCGCGAGGCTGTGAAACACCATCCGGACCGTGGTGGTGATGAAGCCAAATTTAAAGAAATTAGCGAAGCCTACGAGATATTAAAAGACCCCAGTAAGCGTCAACGCTATGACCAATTTGGCCACGCCGGAGTTGGCAGCAGCGCCGCCAGTGACGGCAATCCATTTGGCGGCTTTAACACCGAAAATGTTAATTTTGACTTTGGCGATCTTGGCCTAGGGGACATCTTTGGCAGCTTCTTTGGCGGCGATATGGGTGGTGGGCAAAGAGCCCGCCAAAACCGCGGGCGCGACGTTGAAACGGCTATTGAAATTACTTTTGAGCAGGCCATATTCGGCAACGAGGCCGAGCTAAGCCTCAACATGGAAGACATCTGTTCTCACTGCAAGGGCACAACCGTTGAACCGGGGCATGAGCTGGAAACTTGCGACGAATGCAAAGGCTCAGGCCAAATTACCAGAGTTACCAGGACAATTTTTGGTAACATCCAACAAGCTACTACCTGTCCAAAGTGCCACGGACGTGGCAAAATCCCTGAAAAAGACTGCACGGTTTGCCATGGCCGCGGTACCCAACGCCGCAACCAAACCATCAAACTTAAAATCCCGGCCGGGATTGATGATGGTGCTACCATTCGCCTGCGTGAGCACGGGGAAGCCACTGCTAATGGCCCCAAAGGCGACCTTTATGTAAACATCCGCGTTAAACCCCACAAAAAATTTACCCGCGAAGGCGATATTATTCTGTCTACCGAGCATGTCAGTATGATTGACGCGGCGCTGGGTACCGAAATTGAAGTCAATACCGTAGACGGCCCAGTGCAGATGAAAGTGCCCATTGGCACCAACTCCGGCACGGATTTTAAACTGTCCGGACACGGCGTGCCGCACATCAACGCCGGTGCTCGTGGTCCTCACATCGTTACCGTTATTGTTGATACCCCAAGTAAGCTAAACTCCAAGCAAAAAGCTCTGCTCGAGCAGTTCAAAAAAGAAAGCTCCAGTAAAAACCGCGGGCTATTTAAATAAAACCAGAGTAAAGTCACTCCTATTGTAGTGATGTCTTAGGATTAACCGGCTGGTCAGCGTCAGGCAAAAATCCAGCACTTCCTGCGTATCGGCGTAGGCAATGACTTCATCATCTCTTTCTGGATTAAAGCTGCCGGCCATATTAAAAGCCAGAACCTCACCAGTCAGATTGAAAAGATTTCCTATCATATGCCGGCGTTCGTCCATCCAATTATGGACGTTAGCATTCATCACTCCAGATGATATAACCACGTCAAACTTACCCTTAACTTGGCCAAAAAAGGGATCGCCCACTTGAAACCGATGTCCGTCGTAACGCTTTTTGGCGACTTTAATAAAATCCGGATTGGTGTCCATGCCCAAATAATCAAAATTATCGGCCTTCATGTATAAAAAGGGCAGAGCATCGCCCATTCCACAGCCGGCATCCAAGATGGTCTTATCTTTGATATCCGGATCCGCTACTATCTGCTTATAGCGGCTGGCCAGCGATGGATAGTCCCACCAATGCAGAGCTTTTGGGCTCTGTCCGTGGCGCTCATAAGCTTCCCGGTAAATTTCCTCATGGTTATCAATCATAGCTTTATTATAAAACCTCGCCTTGAAATCGTTACGCTTAAGGTTTTAAATGGGTAGAGGATGAAAAATCAAAATAATCAAAATGGATTCATCCCGCTCATCATCACTCTACTGGTGGTGGTTGGTATAGTCATCTGGCTAGTTTATGAAAGGGTAAGTAAAGCGCACGGTTATTAAATCTTACTAAAAACAAAAAATGAAAATACTTCTAGTTAACAATTATCAAAAAGCTAACGAAACGGCAACATTTGAAGCGCTGAAGCTAAGTCTAGCTGGTCATCAGGTAGAGTTCCAGCGGTACAAGCCGGGTTTGCAATTTGCAGACGCCGATAAAGACCTGGTGATTCTATCGGGTGGAGGTGGTGAGGGCAGCGAAATCAATGACACCTATAGCCAAGATAAACTATGGTACGAGGACCAAATTAATTTTATCCTATCGACCAAGAAGCCTCTTGTCGGTGTCTGCATGGGCTTTGAAGTAATCGCCAGTGCTTACGGTTCAAAAGTATTTGAAATGGATGATTATATCAGAGGCTTTAAACGCTCAAAGACCACAAACAAAGGTCTCCAACAATTTAATAAAAAAACGCTAACGCAGTATGAATCTCATAAATGGTATGTTCCCTCAGTTTCCTCAAAACACTTCGAAGTATTAGCTGAGTCAGTCTCCGGGGTTGAAGCCATAAAACATAAAACCCGAGCTCTTATTGCTACTCAATTCCATCCCGAAAAGGGCGGCACCTTGTCACTAAACCAACTTATATCGTCTAGTTTGGTCTAACAGTGTTCCATCTGTCTAAATATATTTGTATCTGTTTTAGGACATCTTCGTAGGGCTTGGGTATCAACGATTCACTAAGTTTATATAGAAGATCGATATTCTTTCCCGATGCAAAGCGGTTGAGCAGCGCCAGTAAGGGCTTTTCCAAGGCTAGCTGTTTATTTTGAAGGATCAAATAAGCAGCTAGCTGGCACTCGTCTAGTGTGCCAACACACTCAAAGGGCTTGTCTATCTTGGGATCAAGCAACGCCTTAAGGTATGGCAATAAACTGGGGTTATTTATCACTTGGTACCCCCATATTTCTTCGGCCGCTGAGTTGCTAGCAGCTGTAATTGTTAACACTACAAAGGCGCATTTGGGACACTTCAAGCACCATTTTCCGGTTTTTGTTCCATTGTTACAGCTAGTAATTGCCGCTAGTTGCTTATCTTCAAGTTGGGCTGCGATTAGAGCTATCTGTAATTCATGAAGGGGCCTAAGAGCACTAAAATAACTAACTTCTATACCGAATAATGTCAGCAAAGTTTGGATATCATTTTCAAACTCCATAGATTTGGAATATTGGTGGTTAATCAGAAAACCCTCCAGCGTAAAATTTCCCTCGTTAGCGGAGAGTTCATTTGAGGCGATAACCGAGTCGAAACCGTACAAATATGCTGATAAAACTGCTAAGAAAGCAATCCCTGCACTCATTGGTCGATGACCGGAGTATTTTCGATTCATTCTTTTGGGATCAAGTTGACGCTCAACAATTATTGCTGGCGCGTTCCATTGTTTACGAACATTGTCTTGAGCAACGCTATTACCTCTTTGAAACCAGGTAAAATTAATGCCAGCTGCGCCAAGAAGCAACGCTGAAACACTCCCATCTTTCCCGCCGCCGTTTAACAAAAGGGGGTGTTGCAAAGTACTGTCCGGAGCTTTTGACTGGCTTGGCTTTGTTTCCAGGTGTTTACCTAGAACCTTAACCTTTTTATTAACAGCAATCTTATTAATATAACGGAATTCTCCCAACCCAAAAAAAATCAATTTTTCAAAAAAAGCAGCTTCCTCATCAGTCAATTCAAAGTCAGTTTTTAAGTAGTCGAAGTATTCTACGCTAAAAAGGCCAAGGGCCGACACTATAGCTACCCAGTTCGTTAGCCTTTTTAAGGTCTCTGATGAAAAGTTAGTGGGGTTACCGGGGAAGATATAGTTATTTTGAAACTCCACTCCATTATAGGAGTATAAACAGGTTAGTGTTCGGCCCTCAAAATTGGGGTTGTGTATCCGTAAAGTTTCTCCTTTAGGCATAAACAGGAATATAGCACAGCTATTGATTAAAGTCTAGGATTATGTTATAATTAACAGGTATAAACATTAAGGTTATAATTATGAGCAGCAGTGTGAAAAAAATACTAATCCTCAGGTCGGCCAAGCGGCCAGACATTAACCCAGAACGTGATTTGGGTCTGCTTTTAGCTGGCTTGAGTAAGAGGCTTAAGAAATACCAGATATCGGTCGGAGTATTCTCCGAACTGGCCTTTTTAACTGATAGTCAAAACTCTCGCATCTGGAGTCCATTACGGGGGTGGGATCTTTCTGATTTTGATCTGGTGATTTTTCGAAGAGTAGGCGCCGATACTGAAAAGGCCATAAGTACCGCGCATTATCTGCATTCTAAAAAAATTCCATTCATTGATGAATATCTGCTGACTCAAGGTAAGGGTAAACTTGCCGGCTCTTTTTTGCGAGCAGGGCATAATATTCCATCGCCAAAAACATTTTATGCTGCTCCCAGTATTTTTAAGGAGCTATTCGCCGATAGCCCGGTTTTTGACTACCCGTTCATCCTAAAGGCCGATGAAGGTCGTAAAGGGCATGATAACTATCTGGTAGGTTCTTATCAAGAGCTCTGCGAACGGTTAGATGAAGCCGGCGAACAAACCATGGTTGCTCAAGAATACATCGAAAATGATGGCGATTTACGGATTTTAGTGCTGGACGGAAAAGCCCGGCTAGCCATACTGCGAAAAGCGAAAACGGGGAGTCATTTAAATAATACTTCCGCTGGAGGCTCAGCAGAGCTGTTTAGCTTAGATAAGCTACAGCCCAGGATGTTGAAGGATTGTGAAGCAGCAGCTCATCTTGAAAAACTTCAAGTTGCTGGTGTGGATTTAATTCTCGACAAGACGACTGGCCGGCACTACATCCTCGAAGTTAACCGTGCACCACAACTAGCCACCGGTGCGTTTGTAGAAGAAAAACTTGATCAATATGCCAAAATGATTGCGAGCATAAACCCAAAACCCAGATTAGCTGCAAATCGAAAAAATAGTGTGCAGTACATTGGCCGTGCTGAATACGTTACTTTTCCTGAACTTGGCATAAAAAGTGTGTCTGCCAAAGTTGATACTGGAGCCGACTCAAGCAGTGTACACGCCGACAATATTACTGAGGATAAAAACGGCTTGAGCGCCCACATTCTGGGTTCTAAAATACAATTTACACCCTCGCAATACAGCACTATAAGGGTTGAAAACTCTTTTGGCAGTCGAGAAGATAGATATAAGGTTAAACTGGCAGTTCGAATTAAGGGACGGACAATCAGAGGAACATTTACGCTCTCGCAACGGGCCGATAAAACTTACCCCGTACTTTTGGGTCGTAGGTTGTTGGCTGGAAAGTTTGTGGTTGATGTCACAGCTGGCTTTCCGCAGATTAAAAAAGAGCGTTTACATTCCAAAGCTATACAATCAGAATTAAGAAGGAAATAAGCTATGAAAATTGTAATACTATCTAGAGGTTCGTTGAACTACACTACTCGGCGACTAAAAGAAGTTGCCAAAGACCGCGGTCACGATGTGCGGGTTATTAACTATGCTAAGTGCTATATGACCGTAGAAAAGGCCGACCCGGTAGTTTATTACAAGGGGGAGAAACTGGTTGATGTCGATGCAA
This sequence comes from uncultured Candidatus Saccharibacteria bacterium, assembly GCA_964625245.1. Taxonomy (GTDB): domain Bacteria; phylum Patescibacteriota; class Saccharimonadia; order Saccharimonadales; family UBA10212; genus CAZVAN01. Next base: position 22,260 of record CAZVAN010000006.1, read on the forward strand.
TTATCCCTCGTATTGCTCAAAGCTACACTAAGTACGGATCAGCTGTAGTTAGACAGTTTGAAATGCAGGGTGTTTACACAACTGCTAACTCACTGGCAATTGTGCGTTCTAGGGACAAGTTACGTGCCTACCAGCTATTGGCCAAGTACGGTGTCGGTGTGCCAAAGACTGTTTTTGCTAGAGAAACTGCCAATTTTGACGAAGTCATCGAAGCTGCTGGCGGTGCACCGGTAGTTATAAAAGTTACCCGCGGTACGCACGGCAACGGGGTAGTATTAGCCGAAACCCGTAAGGCTGCCAAAGCGGTGATGCAGGCGTTCTATGTTGAGGGCGTTGGTTTCTTGGTACAGGAATTCATTGAAGAGTCAGCCGGCACAGACATACGAGCACTGGTTGTCGGTGGTAGAGTTGTGGCTAGCGTCAAGCGCCAGAGCCTGGATGATGATTTCAGATCTAATACTCATCAGGGTGGCGTAGGCAGAGCTGTGAAGTTGACCGACGAGGAAGAAAGAACCGCTATTAAAGCTGCCAAGGCTATGGGGCTGCCTATTTGCGGCGTTGATATGATGCGTTCAGAGAAAGGTCCCCTAGTTCTAGAAATTAATTCTTCGGCTAGCATTAAAACTCCAGAGACCATAACTGGTCGTAACGTTGCCGAAAAAATTATCGAGTATGTGGAGCGAAATGCTAAAGGCCGTCATAAAAAAGACCGCGTCGGAGCGTAAAAATACAAAATGAAGAAGCCAGCCTACTTCAGTAAAGGCTTTGTCTTTTTTCTAATTAGCGTCATTTTTTTGTGGGGAGTTTGTGCCTGGATAATAGTGAGCTCACACAAGTCGCCGCCTGCATGCAGCGAGAAATATCGCCAAGATAAAACTATAACTACCAATGGGCATAAACTGCATGCCCAGACCGCCATAAATTCTCAGCAACAGGAAACAGGCCTTGGTGTCCGGGCATGTCTTGGCCCGGACCAGGCTATGCTGTTTATTTTCGACAAGCCCGGGTACTATCCATTCTGGATGAAAGACATGAAGTTCAGCTTAGACATAGTCTGGGCTTCGGGTAATAAGCAGGTAGTTGATATTCAAAAAAATATAGCACCCGCAACTTATCCTAAAAGTTTCGTAAATTCCAAGTTAGCCAAGTACGTGATTGAACTGCGCGCCGGGCAGGCCGACTCGTTGGGCATAAAAACCGGCACCAACCTCAGCTTCTAAAATTTTGGCATAATTAACCCAAGGTGTGGGTATTAGTCGGCCAAAAACATAGCTATTAAGCTAAAGCTAAAATTGCTAGAATTACACTTATGAATAGTGTGCTTCTAATAGTTCTGATTTTGCTGCCGGTAGGGCTGGCCTATTTTCTTAAGAGCAGCGGAGCCCTAGCTTTTTTAGCGCTTTGCGGCGGCTTTACGGCTATGACGCTCTCGGGCAGTGATATCATCCAACTGGTCGGCAAAACGCAGATAACGTCGTTAACCTCCAGTAACGTGGACTTGGCACTTTTGATAGTGCCGCTGCTTCTAACCTTACTGCTTACCCACAGGTCGGCTTCCACTCAGACGCTTTGGCAAACGCTCCACCTAACCTGCGCCTTACTGGCCGGCGGCATGTTAGCCATAGTCGCCGTGCCAATGCTGAGTGATATTTTAAATACTAGCTATTCCAATTCAGCAATCTGGCAAGACCTGCAAAAAGCCCAGAGTTATATAATTGGCATCGGCTTGCTGCTTAGTCTGGTTCTCATTTGGTTCAGCTCTCCAAAGCACCCAGGCAAAAAACATAAATGACCTAAGAAGTTACTGGGTTGACTTTTTAGATATAAAACAGATAATCTAAGGTGTTATTCCGCGTTGCTTTTACGTAGCAACTTCGGGCCCATAGCTCAGTTGGTAGAGCAGAGGCCTTTTAAGCCTCGTGTCCCGGGTTCGAGCCCCGGTGGGCCCTCCACAACAACAGTCGATTTTTATGATCGACTTTTTGTATAAGGTGATTTTATAGAGATTATCGCGCCGTTTGTAATGCTAATGGTTTATCTATTACAATACGATTAATAAATAGTATGGAAAATAATAATTCCAATACACCGATTACTCCGATTCCTCCCACCCAGCCACCGCAGCCCCAATTTAATCAGGCCCCATCTACAACGCCAGTTGTGAATATTCCTCCTCCGGACACGGCCACTGACTACCCTCCAGAACCCGCATATCCAACAATAGAAAATACTACCAGCGCTAGTCCTGCCAGTATTGATGAAGACGACGGCAATATAAAGTTTCGGTATTTGCTTATTCACGTAGCGGCAGCGTTTCTTTGCGGAGCCATATTTATAGACTTGTGGCTAAAGTATGTCTTAAAGCTAACCCACGGTGACTCTGGGCTATCTTGTTCGCCAAGTAGTTTAATATGCGGAAACGGCTTCTTAAGCTTCTTGGCATATGCAGCTCCTCTATTTCTTATAGTCGGGGTTCTGGTAAGCGTAAAATTAAGCCAATTCAAAGCTCTTACGGCCTATCTTTATTCTTCAATTACTCTGAGCTCATATTTTTTAGTTATCAACTACTTCGGTTTCTACGCATCGAGCATAGATAAGTTCTCGTGGCTTTACCTTCACCCAAACACACTAGTTATTATCGCGCCAGCTACTGTAGCGGCTGTAACGGCCGGCCTTGTTTTGATGCTACAGAAATTACCACTGAGGCATATATCGGGCCTACTTAGTCTTTTACTTATTCCTACCATTGTTATTGCCTACATAGTTGTCCCGGGCCAAGCTAAAAAAGCCGTTGCGACTACGAAAAGTCAAACCTACGACAGTATTCTAAAAGAAGATGAGCAACTTATTAAAACCTCAGACTTTAAAGTCATAAGACCGAAGAATTACTCTGGTCCAGTAGATTTCTTTTCCGGTGGCACCGCTGAATTAATTACGGACGAGAAAAACGATAAAAAAATGGTGTACTTTTTAGCTCATAGCGAAGTAAATAGCGGCAGCTACAATAGCTACAGTATGTTTGAAAAGAATATTCACCCATCATTTAATCCCCCTAAAAACTGCGGTTCGCCTGAAGACTCTACCGAGCTTAGTATAGTTTATGCTTGCCGGGTTGTATTAACCACCAAAACCGGGCGGAAGGTCTATGGCTACTGGGACCCAGGAATACTAAAAAGCGTAGGTGTAGATATTAATTCCAAAGAAGTGCTACAGATACAGCCAGACGGCTTCTATATTGTAGTCGGCAGCACACAGTTGAGCTTTTCGGATAACTGGAGGGATCTTAAGTCACAAAGCCCCATAACACCGACAGTCATGGAAGATTTTGTCGATAGTTTGCAGCCAGTGGCCGATAACGAGATACACGACTTTGTTACAAATAACGTGCTTGGGACTAAAGCCTCAAACGGCATAAAAGATTAGCTGGTTTTTTCCGACGCTTAATAATACCTAATACCCACGTCACAAAAATCTGTGCGGGTGGGAATCAACTTGTGCTTTGCTTCATTGGTTATAGCACCGGCTAGTTGTGAGTCTATGGCAAAGGTTGTTGTGCGGCCAGCCGATACTACGCCTATGACCTTTCCGTCGAGGTCGAATACCGGGCCTCCGGAATTACCGGGCTGGGTAGGGTTGTCTAGCTCAATAATATCTTGGGAGGTTAATTTTGTGTTCCTTGAAATAAATGTGTTGTCATCAATAACCTTTGCAGCTAGCATTTGCAGATCACCGCCGCCGGGATAACCAACCATAATAGCCGCCGTCCCAATAGGAGCTTTTTTAGCAGATAAGGTTAGTGGTGGATCCGATATAAACTTTGAAAATAAAATAGCTATATCCTTGTCGTAATTAATTAGAATGGGTGTGGCTGGGTATGAGCCTGAGTGATCGCTAATATATATAGTGCTCGCACCCGTAACAACATGGGCATTTGTCAAAACTAGATTTTCGCCAACCATAAAGCCAGAACCAAAACCAAGTCCAACACAGGACTTGCCCGAGATTTTAACCACAGAAGCCGCGGCAGAATCAATGACTGCCTGAAATTTGCCGCCGTTATGGATATTGTTATAGGTAAGAGCGACATAATCATAGGCCAGGTGCAATTTCAAGAATTGGCTGGGATCAATTTTCCCGGCCTGGCTTTGCAGAGGTGTAGATGGTGCAAACCGGTTGGTTAGCATCATTATGGTTGAGCCTTGTGACACAAACTGCAATCCCAGTACGGGGATATATATGAAGGTCTGGGAAAGAATCACCACAGCAGTTATTGACACTAGAATCCTGTAAGGCAGAGAAAGCCATCTATCTGCTTTGAAAAATTCTGGTGGGTGAAGTCTGTCACCAAGCAGGGCGTAGCTATATCTACCAAGCAAAAGTCCTAAGAAGCAAAATGTTCCGATGAAAATTAACGTCAAAATGCCTTTACGTAAATCTGAAGGCATCTGTCCGGCAAGCCGGGCAGCCAGCCAGATGGCAAAACAGTAGCCAACGATGAGCCCGATGGTTTTAAAGAACGATTCAATAAAGCCATGTCCGCGGGTATAGACAAAAAGAATGCAGAGCCCGACTATAATGCAAAAATCAATTACATTCATGTTAAATGCTTGAGCTTAGTCTATTACAAACGCTAGAAGATGGGAATCAGACTGAAAATCGCGTGACTATAAAAAACCATTTAGACGTAGCTTAAGCAATTAATTATTTGGCGAATTTATGTAATTATTAGCGGGCTATGCGGCGGTTCCGAAGAACTACGCTTATAATTGTGGGCTGTTTTTCTGTGCTGGCTGGCCTTGGCTTATCTAGAATAATTTATTTGGAAGCGGTCTGGTGGATGATAGTCTTTCTGCCGGCATTGTTTCTGCTGCGCCGGAAGAACTTGGCCAGCCTTATGCTGGTCATTATTGTAGGACTCGGTCTCGGCCTGTGGCGGGGCGGCATCTATATGGGTAAACTGGCTGAAAACAAACATTTGTCCGGTCAGAAAGTGACGATTCAAGCAACATCTACTTCTGACGCAGTTTACGCTGCCCGTTCACAGCTGGAATTCACGGCTACGGATGTAAAATTAGTTGAACCGAGTGAACAAAAATTAGCCGGAAGTTTTAAAATCAGCGGTTTTGGGGTACCAATGGTTTACCGTGGTGACCAGGTCCAGGTAACAGGCAAGGTTTTTCCGATGCGTGGTAGTAACCAGGCCCGAATGGCCTATACGCAAATAAGCGTGGTCGGCATAGGTGACCAATGGTTCAATAAACTCAACCGAAACTTTAGCACCGGAATGGAAAATGCTCTACCGGAGCCTCAAGCTTCGTTTGCTCTAGGTCTTTTAATCGGTCAGCGCACAAACTTACCCCAGAGCATCATCACCCAATTAACCATGGTTAGCCTGGTCCACATAGTAGCCGTTTCGGGCTATAACTTAACAATATTGGTACGCGGTGTCCAAAGATTAAAACTGAATAGTAAATATCAAAAAACGCTCTTGTCCTTAGTCTTGATTTGCTCATTTGTTCTGGTGACCGGGTTCAGCGCGTCTATCGTGCGGGCAGCGATAGTCTCAATTTTGAGCCTGTGGGCTTGGTATTATGGCCGGGATCTGAGACCTCTGCTCTTAATTGCTTTTGCGGCTGCAACAACCGGACTGTTTAACCCGTTTTATGTTTGGAGCGATATTGGTTGGTATCTATCGTTCCTAGCGTTTTTCGGAGTCCTAATAATTGCTCCACTGATTGTCTCCAGGTTGTTTTCAAGGCCACCTAAACTACTAACCATGGTTTTAATAGAAACACTCTGTGCCGAGATTATGACCCTGCCGCTAATAATGATGGTTTTTGGGCAGATGTCACTTATTGGTCTGCTGGCCAACTTATTGGTCGTACCCTTAATACCTTGGGCAATGCTGTTATCAGCGGTCACGGCCATAGCTGGAGCTGCCGTTCCAGAATTGGCTGGCTGGGTAGCTTGGCCAGCTCACTTGCTGCTAACTTATATGCTAGATGTTGTCCATATACTGGCTAGTATTCCATCGATTTTTCTGCACGTTAGCATCAATCCAACTTTGATGATTAGCTCCTATGCGCTGATTGTTGTTTTGGTCTTGATTGGCCACAAAAGACTAAAAAACAAAGGGTTGATATTAAAGAAGAGCTTCAAATAACACCTTAAAAATGTTAAAATAACAGATATGTCAGGACATTCTAAATGGTCTACAATCAAGCGCCAAAAGGGTGTTAATGACGCAAAGCGTGGGGCCGTGTTTACAAAACTTGGTAAACAGTTAGCAATTGCTGCTCGCGGCGGAACTAACCCAGCCACTAATTCGGCGCTGGCCATGGCTATAGAAAAAGCCAAGAGCGCAAACATGCCTATGAACAATATTGAACGCTCCATTCAGCGGGCTGCCGATAAAGACGCGGCCGCACTTGAAGAGATTACGTACGAGGGCTATGGTCCGGGAGGCGTAGCGATCATGGTAGACGTGGCCACTGATAATAAAAACCGCACCTATCCGGAAGTCCGCCTGGCATTTACCAAAAACGGCGGAAATATGGCCGAACCCGGTAGCGTAGCCTTTCATTTTAGCCACAAAGGCCAAGTTAGAGTTAAAGGTAGCGGGGAAGAGTTGCTGCTTCAAGCACTGGATGCCGGTGCCGAAGACGTAGTCGAGGAAGGCGATGAACTGGTAGTCTATACCGCTCCAGGAGATTTAGCCAAAGTTCGCCAAAGCCTCACCGATGTTGGATCTGAAGTTCTGGAAGCTGAACTCACCTATGCGCCAAACAATACTCTGGAAATTACAGATAGAGAAACTGCCCGTAAAGTTATAAATTTGATGAATGCATTGGAAGACCTAGATGATGTCACCAACACCTATACTAACTTCGATATAGCCGAGAATGTGGATGTCTAAAACCGTTATATGTAAAGACGTAGATGGTAAGGAATATGAGGTGCTTGTTGAGCAATTGCAATGGCGCCCAACAGCGTATGGCATTGTGGTAAAAGATGGCAAAATTCTTCTGTCAAAACAATTTGGCGAGAGATTTGATTTACCGGGAGGGGGCCTAGACCTAGGAGAATTACCGGAAGAAGGTGTAATCCGTGAGATTAAAGAAGAAACAGGAATAGATACAAAAAATCCAAAACTGATCAGTTTCATTAACAGCTTTTTCTACTCTGATCATGCGGAAAAGGAATCATACCAATGCCTCATCTTTTATTACTCGTGCGAATTTGTTGGGGGCGAATTGTCTACTGATGGTTTTGACGAATGGGAAAAGCAATACGCTCAGATGGCTGAATGGATCCCGCTGGAACGGCTTGATGAACTTGGCATAGCAAGTTCTGTAGACTGTCGCCCGTTTGTAAAAAAGGCTCTAAAGTAAGATGCAACTTTTTCTATCGTCATACCGAGCGGGTGTGCATGATAAGGAGTTACTTAAATTTCTAGGTGACGTAAAGAAAATTGCAGTTATCACTAATGCTAAAGACTATAAAACCCCTGAAGGTCGCCGCAAGAGAATAGAGGAAAACTTTAGCTACTACCGCTCCATCGGCTTAGAGCCGACCGAAGTAGACTTAAGACCATTCTTCCATAAACCAGACGCCGAAAAATTGCTCACGGGGCATAAATTTATATGGCTAGCTGGTGGGAACATGTTTCTGCTAAGGCGAGCATTAAGTTACACAGGCCTAGATAAATGGCTCTGTGACGCGGTCCGCAACAACAAAATTATACTCGGCGGCGAAAGCGCCGGCGCAATTATCATAGGCCCAACTCTAAAGTATTCAGAGGTTGATACTGACGAGGATAGTCCAAATTACATTCCAGATGGCTATGACAAAGAGCCTATCTGGGCGGGTTTAAATATTATAGATTTTGTTCCGGTCCCGCATTATCAGACTCCGGATTATATTGGAATTGATGAATACGTTGAGAACTTGGAGAAAGAAAATATTCCACACGAAAAAATGAGAGACGGCCAGGCTATAGTAATAGACGGGGATAAAGAAGAATTTCTAAAATGATAATTATAGGCATTGATCCAGGGACCGGCATTATGGGGTTTGGAGTTATTGATTCTGAAGGAAATAAGGCAACATTAGTAGATGCCGGCATAATAAAAACAGCTGTACATCAACCACTAGATGAAAGACTTGAAGAGATTTACACCTGCCTTTGCGAGATAATCGCAGCGACAAAGCCCAAAGTTATGGTGGTCGAGAAACTATTCTTTGCCCAAAATGTTACTACCGCAATTAGCGTTAGTCACGCCCGGGGTGTGGCCATACTGGCAGGAAAACTAGCCGGGCTGGAGATTGTAGAATACACTCCCTTACAAATAAAGCAGGCCTTAACAGGTTATGGCCGGGCAGATAAGAACCAGATGCAGCAAATGGTAAAAATCATGCTGGGACTAAAAGAAATTCCTAAGCCGGATGATTGTGCTGATGCGCTAGCAGCCGCGTTAATGTACACCTCAGTACTTCGTGTAGAATAAAAGGAATGATTGCAACGTTATCGGGTAAGGTGGCTGAAAAGATGCTAGACATGGTGGTGCTAGACTGCGGCGGAGTAGGCTATGGCCTGTTTGTGACTTTTGAAGATTACGGCGCCTTGGAGGAGGGAAGTGAGGTCAAGGTTTATGTCTACGAGCACATCCGTGAAATTACTCATGACCTCTATGGTTTCCGTAATCAAGAGACCAAGCAACTTTTTGAACAGCTTTTAAGTGTAAATGGCGTTGGGCCAAAAATGGCCTTGGCAATACTCAGCATAGCCAATGCTCAACAAGTTCGGGCGGCCATTGCTTCAGGTAACACTAAATTTATCTCTCAGGCTAATGGCGTAGGCAAGCGAGTGGCCGAACGGGTAGTCGTAGACCTTAAAGACAAAGTCGGCTTAACTGCCAGTGAGGATGCTACCGGCTTTTTATCAACACCAGCCGGCAACCCGAACGATGAAGCACTGCAGGGCCTGGTAGCACTTGGCTTTACGGTTCAAGATGCCACCGAAGCCCTAAAGAAAGTGGACAGTAAACTATCACCAGAAGAACGAATAAAACAAGCACTCAAGTTCTAGCATATTGTAACATTAGCGCTTTTATGGTATAATCTCATACTATGTCATCTGAGAACAAATCGCCTAGCGAGCACCCCGTCACCGTTGGTGAACCGGGACCAGTTCCTATTGTATTACGCGCAGAAGGCCTATCTAAAGTGATTGGTTTTTATGATAATCTTGGTAAAACAAATGTCGCAGAAACACACGAACGCTTAAATTCCGTAGCAAGAGCTGTATTTAAAAAGACTTTTGGTGTCCGTGAACTAATTAAATCGGGCATGTCAGAGAGTGCAGCCAACCAGATGGCGGACGATTTTTATTTTGGCACCCAACATAGTCGCGATGATACCGATACGCCTTACAATCCAGATAAAAAAAGCTTTATCCGAGAATATAAAGGCAAGATAAAAAAAGATAATCGCCGGGCACTTACCTCCGTACTAGATGAAGAAAAAAAAGCTTTCTTATACGATGAACAACTTAGCTCAGATTCTGAAATTATTGAAGAGATAGAGCCAATAGTTTTAAAGCCTTTACCTCAAAGAATTGTGCTAGCCGAGGATAGTGTAGTACTGCCTAGACACACTGAAGTTGTACAGGCAGCAAGTTATGAAGGTATTAGCGGGGAAGACAAAATAACACTTAATCGGCTAATAAAACTAGCTGGCCAAGATATTGCTGCATCGTTACCCATAGAAGCTGTTCCTCCATCTATAGCCACTATAAAAGGTGGATTATATATTCCTCCTCATGATTCACGATACGCAAAGGCTCAACAATTAGTTAAAGTAGGGGTTTTTGAAGGCACGGAAAAGCTTGGCGTGGTATTTCCGGCAGACGAATTTCCAAAAGTCGCCCGCAGCCCTCGGGATTTAGCTAGGCATATGCAAGCCAGAACACGTAGAGCCAATGAAGCCAACGAAGACTTGGACGATGTTTTTGAAAAAACTGGACGGTCTGCTGGTCACGTATTGGAAGATAAAATTGTTGCCATGGGTGCTCTCAGCATGGAACTTACTGCCGACCAGGATTTCCTAAGAAAAATGCGCACTGAGGTAGGAAATTCATGGATTGCCCACTATAAGTCAAAGAACTTAGAAAGGCACCGGGTACGTACCGATGAAATGATTCACGACACAGCGGATATAGCTGCCATAAATCTAAACCCTGGGTCGACTGAAATAAAAAGACTCCACGACGAGATTAAAAAACTACTTTACGGCGGAAACCATAGTCATGCTGAGATAGCTCAAATTTGGCATGAGTACATAACACTTGTGGGCAAATATATCGGAATGAGGTTAAACAAAATTGAAGTTTCTGTAAAGTTGACCGGAGAAGAACTTGCGTACTACCAGCCGTTCCTTGACAGAAAACAAGTAGCCGCTTAAAAGAAGGATATAATTAACTCATGACTGAACTTTCGCAAAGCTCAAGCGCTGAGGGTGATGAAGCTTCTGATGAGGTTGTAGGCGCTAGCGAACTGCATCAAGCAGTCAGGAGAGTGGTTGAAGGTTCTATGCACCCGAGATTCTCCGAAACAACCACGCCCAGCATGCAAGCGATGTCAATAGAAGAGCGCGCTGCAATTGGCGCAAGAAAAGATAGAGAGAGATCGCTCCAGGGTAGAAGACAGGCCGTTGGTCTAGATAGGGCAGACGATAGCCATCTAGCTCTTTCAGAAGAAGACAGAGCTGCCGGGGATAGAGCCAAGAATTTTATCGAAGACATGCTAGACGATATCGGTACCTTTGACGTTACGGCCTACCTACAAAAACATCCAGATAAACGAGCAGAAGCTAAAGAGCTAGGTTTCTTAAGAAGCGAATAAGGATTATGCATAACCTGCCTAAGCCTTTCTTTGTATTGGCGCCGATGGACGATGTAACGGACACAGTTTTTCGCCAGATTGTAGCCGAATGCGCCAAACCCGATCTATTCTTCACGGAGTTTGTAAATGTTGACGGTCTGCAAAGCCCGGGGCGTCCCAAGCTGATGCATAAACTACTTCTTAGTGACAGGGAAAAACCGGCCGTTGCTCAACTATGGGGGCTAAAGCCAGAAAATTATTACAAAACTACCAAAGAGCTTATTAAGATGGGCTTTGGTGGGGTAGATATAAACATGGGCTGCCCGGTAAAAACGGTTATTAAAAATGGGGCCTGTGCGGCTTTAATAAATAACAGGGAACTAGCAGGTCAAATTATAGATGCCACCAGGGAGGCAGCGGGCGGCGACTTCCCTGTTTCAGTAAAGACGCGGGTAGGTTTTACAACGGTTGATATGACCTGGATAGAATTCCTGTTATATAAAAAACTTAACATGTTAAGTATCCACGGCCGGACAGCTAAAGAACTATCTAAAGTTCCAGCAAATTGGGACTACATTGGGGAGGCTCGTTCCCTGCGCGATTCCCTTTCGCCCGGCACGCTAATTGTTGGCAATGGCGACATTCGTTCGCGAACTCATGGCTTGGAGCTAGCTAAAAAGTACCACCTGGACGGAGTCATGGTTGGCCGAGCCATCTTTGACGATCCGTTTTTATTTGCGGAACAGAGTCCTTGGGAAAGCTGGACGCCACAGCAAAAGATTGAGTTATTTAAAAAACACATAGAACTGCACCAAAAAACCTACAAAGCCGGAGAGCGACGGTTTGAGACACTGCGTAAGTTCTGTAAAGTCTACGTAGCCGGCTTTGATGGAGCCTCAGAACTCAGAAATAAATTCATGAATAGCCAGACACCGGAACAAGCGTTAACTCTGTTGGCAAAAGTAGAAACTTAGCACATAATTGCTTATAGATGAAGACTGACTCTGAGCCACTAAGCTCAACAAATCAAAGGCCAGACCTAAGACTTATAGTTCCTGAGAGTGAGCCGGAAGGCATAATCATAAAATCTCCCGAGGATTATGAGCAAGTTGAAGGCCGCGTTCGCCGGTTTGCCCGCACCATACTTGGACCCTTAAAGCGATTCCATAAACAGCACTTAGCCCTTGTTAAACCTGAGATGGATAAAATGCCTTGGGAGACACCTGGTTTTAGTGCCAAGATGCACGCTGAGTCTTTAAGGACTACTGCAGAAACGATTGAGGCTCGTACGGCTGCCCCCTCTAGCTTGGATAGACATGAGCCACCTGCGGACAGCTTCTCAGAACCCAAAGACTAATAAAACAAGCTCCGGCTAATTTTATTGCACCGGAGCTCTATAGTTTGTCGCCAGCTTGGTGGGGATGCCTGGATTTGAACCAGGGACCAATCGGTTATGAGCCGACTGCTCTAACCACTGAGCTACA